>NZ_LWFH01000279.1:0-1009 GCF_001635725.1 Oleiphilus sp. HI0066 | reverse complement strand
CATTCAGACCATTTAAGACCTCAAAGCCATTTTCGCCTAGGTCTCCGAGACTGACATTTTGTTTCTTAATTATTCCAGTTCCGTCTGCTTGCTCATCTATCAGCCAAACATATGCTTGCTCATCTGACCCTGAGATTGTACTACTAGGGATAAAAATTGTTTGGCCTGTCGCAACAGGATTACTCGCCTTAACTGTCGTAGTCATTCCAGGTAGGATGTTGTAACCCGGTACATTTTCCATTCTTAGTTTCACTGAATATGTCTGTGTCACCTCGTCAGGAACAGTCGAAACTTCTTTAACCTTTAGGGGGAATTTTCTATCTGGGATAGCATCAAATTGGGCGTTGATGGCTATTGTCGAGATATCGCGCTTTGCATTGACCATAACCGATGCAGGAATATCAACACTCACCTCTAAACTGCTAAGATCTTGCAGTAGAAAGATAGTTTGCGATGCGCCGACTTCTTGGAAGTTTTCAATGTAACGCTTTGCCACTTGACCTGTAAAAGGGGCTTTTAACTGTGAATAAATGAGCTTCTGTTTTATAGAATCTAAATGAGCTTTAGCTCCCACTTCAGCAGATGTTAACTTATCGAAATCGGCTTTGGATATATGCCCTTTTTGAATTAATAATTTCGCTCTATCGAGATCAGCTTTAGCCTTTGAATAACTAGCCTGAGCTTCTTGAAGCTCTATATTAAAGTCCGAGTCATCCAAGGTAGCAAGTAACTGGCCCTCCGTAACTAGATCGCCTTCTTTTACGTTTAAGCTGGTTAATTTTCCGCTGACTCTAAAACTCAGCTCGGCTTTTTGGTTTGCATCAACAACACCTGGAAAGCTTCGCATCGCGCCCTCGTCAGAACCTCCCACAATAAACGTTTTTACGGGACGCAACTGAGGTTCAGTGACGGTCGCTTCTTCTGATGAGCATGCCGTAAACCAGATCACCAATGAAATGATTAAAATGCGCTTTAACATATAATTTCCTTACTAGTTGCATTCCTAATA
>NZ_LWFH01000278.1:0-668 GCF_001635725.1 Oleiphilus sp. HI0066 | reverse complement strand
TAAAGAACTTAAAGAGCGTATGCGCAAGACTGATTTTGTTGCGCGTTATGGCGGCGAGAAATTCATATTTATTCTGCCCGTTACGAAAATAGATGTTGCTGAGCAAGTGATGGAAAAGTTGCGTAAAACGATTATGTCGTTGCCACTTCATTTTAGAGCGCAGCGCGTTAAGTTAACCGTCTCATTTGGCTTGGTTGAGTTTCATGAGTGTGCGCATTTTTCAGAATTAAGCGTTAAAGCTGACCAAGCATTAGCGCAAGCAAAGAGACAAGGTCGAAATCAAGTATGCGTATGGCATGCAGAGGCCGATAAGAAGAATAGGGAAGAGTAAAGAGGTGGGCGATGTTCGAATTAACTTTCTACGGTGAGTTACAACCTGGTGCGGATTTAGACGACTGTAAAGCTAAGCTTGCGCAGTTATTTAAAGCTAATCCTGCACAGATCGAAAAGATGTTTTCAGGTCAACGTGTGGTGCTGAAAGGCAAGCTAGATCAAGCAACGGGTGATAAATATCTCGCTGCATTAAAAGCTCGTGGTGCAAAGTGTCAGCTTGAAAGCACAGATCAGCCAGCATCGTCTCCAGCTCCAGCTCCAGCTCCAGCTCCAGCTCCAGCTCCAGCTCCAGCTCCAGCTCCAGCTCCAGCTCCAGCTCCAGCTCCAGCTCCAGC
>NZ_LWFH01000277.1:0-526 GCF_001635725.1 Oleiphilus sp. HI0066 | reverse complement strand
GGTAGTGATGACACGGTGGGGTTGGCACTTCAGTACAAAGGTAAGCGGGAATTCCCGCCGGTGGTTGGCTTTCAAAAAGGGCAGCGAGAGATTCAGTTGGTTAAGTCGGATGACGATCAGACCCATTGGAAAATGAATCAATACACTGCAAGCATTTGTATTCATCCTGAAACGGGTGTCACTGCTATAACTTGTCCCCGAGGCAATCTCATCACATTTTGGGATTCTCGAGATCGTAAGTTTATTAGTTCAATAGAAATTTTTGACGCGAGTGGTGTCGCTTTAAGCCGGGATGGCAGGTACTTTTTTGTTACCTCTGGTACTGGTTCTTTGTATCACATTGACGCTCATGCTTTGGCACTCAGCTCAGTCTCAATTCCTGAATGGCCAAACGCCCATTGGGGAAATCACTTCAGCCAAATAACGGTGTAAACATGCTGATTAATCTAAACCTAAGCACGAGGCTGAGTTCATTGCTCTTGCCTTTGTTTGCGATCTCATTGTTGGTAAGTGCGTCGCCGAGTCG
>NZ_LWFH01000276.1:0-403 GCF_001635725.1 Oleiphilus sp. HI0066 | reverse complement strand
AGTCATTTCTATCTTGCTCTGTACTGGGCAGAAGCCTTGGCAGCGCAAGACGATGACGCTGAGTTGAAAGCGAAATTCACTAAGCTCGCAGAGCAGCTTCGCGCAGACGAAGCCAAGATTGTGCAAGAACTACTTGATGTTCAGGGTCAAGAAATCGAGATTGGCGGTTACTACAACCCTGACTTCGAATTGGCTTCAAAAGCGATGCGCCCAAGTGAGACCTTGAATGCAATTTTTGATGAGTTCAAATAAGCGTTAAGACGCTTCATTCATTTGAGGTGAGTCTAATACGAAAAGCCAGTACAGAAATGTACTGGCTTTTTTTTACCTGAAAATTAGAGCTGGGATTAACTTTATAGTGTTCTCTACTTCGAGGTTTGCGTTTCATGTGAAAGTAGTGAGA
>NZ_LWFH01000275.1:0-1132 GCF_001635725.1 Oleiphilus sp. HI0066 | reverse complement strand
TGTTCACGTGGATATCGATCCGGCGAATATTTCAAAAACTATCAAGGTTGATGTGCCAATCGTAGGGCCGGTAGATTCGGTTCTAACTGATCTTCATGCTGCATTAGATGAGTTGGCGGGAACGCCTGATCAAGAAGCCTTGTCGGCTTGGTGGGAAAAAATTGATGGCTGGAGAGCATTTCATGGCGGTCGCTATGATGCATCTACGCAAGATTCGATCAAACCTCAGCATGTAATCGAAACGCTGCACAAAGTTACGAAAGGCGATGCCTTCGTAACTTCTGATGTAGGTCAGCACCAAATGTTTGCGGCTCAATACTATAAGTTCAATAAGCCTAATCGTTGGATCAATTCTGGCGGTTTGGGGACGATGGGCTTTGGTTTGCCTGCGGCAATGGGTATTAAACTGACTCATCCTGATGAAGAAGTTGTGTGTGTTACCGGTGAAGGCTCTATTCAAATGAATATTCAAGAGCTATCAACGTGTAAGCAATATGACCTTCCTTTGAAAGTTTTGCTATTGAACAACCAAGCTCTAGGTATGGTTAAGCAATGGCAGGACATGAATTACGAATCTCGTCACTCTCATTCTTACATGGACTCATTGCCTGACTTTACTAAGTTGGTTGAGTCTTATGGTCATGTGGGTATGACGGTCAATAAGCTAGACGAATTAGAGTCTACCTTAGAGAAAGCGTTCGCAATGAAAGACAAGTTGGTATTTATCAACGTTTATGTTGATCCTTTAGAGCATGTGTATCCAATGCAAATTGCAAAAGGTTCGATGAATGACATGTGGTTGAACAAGACGGAGAGAACATAATGAGACGTATTATTTCTGTCCTTCTTGAAAACGAGCCAGGTGCATTGTCGCGTGTTGTTGGCTTGTTTTCTCAGCGTAACTACAACATTGAAACGCTTACCGTGGCGCCAACTGATGATGAATCCTTATCCCGTTTGACTGTCACAACGACGGGTTCTGACAAGGTTATCGAGCAGATTACAAAGCAGCTAAATAAGTTGATCGAAGTCGTTAAGTTGGTTGATTTGACTGAAGGTAGTCATATCGAACGAGAGTTGATGCTTGTTAAAGTGAAGGCAGCTGGCTCTCAGCGTGGTGAAGTGTCACGTA
>NZ_LWFH01000274.1:0-917 GCF_001635725.1 Oleiphilus sp. HI0066 | reverse complement strand
CGCATAGAAACGGAAACCAATTGCGAGCTAGTATTTAGCATCTCAGATAAGCTACAAAAATACGTTTTGCCAAAAGGTTTCGTTGGCCTTAATGGATGTAGTTTAACTATTGGATCAGGAGTAACGGATCAGTTTAGCGTCTATTTGATACCTGAAACGCTTAATATGACGACCTTTGGAACGATGTCCGAAGGGGACATAGTAAACTTAGAGATCGACCCTCAAACTCAAGCAATAGTCGATACGGTAGAGAGATACTTGAAAAGGGGTCAATAATTGATCCCTTTTTCTAATGCGCAGAAATTGTAAGGTTTGTACCTTCGATTACAAAGTCAGTAAAGTACACTTCTCCAATACTTTGCTCAGTTCTCCCAAACTGTATGTGAGGAATATCCCAGTCCCAGCGAACGTTAATGTCGTAAATGGATACGCCGTCGACACCAATATCCTGAATATTCGTCAGACTTCCACTGCTAGCATACTGAGTCAATTTATCGTATTCAGGAATAATATCCATCACAGCGCCAATCTTTTTCTCAACACTTGCATAACCAAAGTAGCCTAACGTGTCGGCACCACGTTCGTTATGAATTCGCATATCGCGAATAGTTAAATAAGGATTTTTGGCTTGTTGAGGGACGGCAGGGTTTTGAACATTGTTGGTGCTATCTACGTCTAAATCTTCAACTCTAAATTTGGTATCGATGTAAATATGAGAATCACCTAATCTGACTCCGTCAGGTTCGCCTTCTTCGTCAGTTTGTGAAAAACCATTGCCGTTATTCGTGATCAAAATATCAACATACCCAAGATATGCTTCTATAGTGAGATTACGAGTCAATACAGTCTCAACGTCACCATCCGATGAACGAATACCAAATTCACCTTGAGTCACCTTAAGGTCAATGGCGTTCTTC
>NZ_LWFH01000273.1:0-1009 GCF_001635725.1 Oleiphilus sp. HI0066 | reverse complement strand
CGCATGGCAAAGAGAAGCAATATAACTGCTGGCAGTAGAAGTCGCCCTTCAGGAGTCGGAGACTCAATAGTCTCGATCACAAACTCTAGCGCTTTAACCATTGCAGCACTGGCACCGGCATAAACAAAGTTGCCGATCACACTCAGTGCAAAGAAAAATTTGAGAGGTTTGAGATATACCAATAAACGGCGATAAAGCTGCCAATTGGAATCTTCATTTTGCGGTAACGCTTTCGCGTCTTTTGTCATTACAATTTGCTCGCGTAGACAAAGCTCTAGCTTAAGCTAGAGCTTTTTTAGTTTTTCGACTGTGCTCGTTGTGTCGTGATACTAAGCTGAACAAATCCAAGTTGACCTGCAACATCCATCACACGAACCACAAACTCGTGATCAGTTTTGGAATCTGCTGTAATAATGAAAGGAATCTTGGTGTTTCCATTCGAGATTTTCTCGACGGCTTTCTTCAAGGTATCTTCCTGATTGTTGATGAGTGCGCGCTCATTAACCGAGAACTCACCTTCAGCATTGATGATCACTTCTATTTCTTCAGCCAATGGCTTAGCAGGATCTGCGCTCGACTGCGGCAAATCAATCTCCAAGTGGCTTTCTTTGGTAAAAGTGGTCGATACCATGAAAAAAATCAACAACAAAAACACCACGTCAATCAGCGGTGTTAAGTTGACTGATACTTCTTCAGAAGCTTGGCGCTTGAAATTCAAGGTTGTTTTTCCTCTGCACGCGTCGGCTCACGCTCACCGTGAACAATCTCTACAAGACGCAATGCGTCTTGTTCCATGTCTATCACAATTTCGTCAACACGACGTAGGAAATAACGGTGGAAGATCAATGCTGGAATAGCAACAGTCAAACCAGCTGCCGTAGTGATCAGTGCTTCCGAAATACCGCCTGCAAGCGCCGCAGCGTTACCAGCACCCTCTAATTGCAATTGAGCAAAAACCTTGATCATACCGATAACGGTTCCTAACAAACCAAGTAGGGGCGTGATCACA
>NZ_LWFH01000272.1:0-889 GCF_001635725.1 Oleiphilus sp. HI0066 | reverse complement strand
GATCGCGTTCTAGGTATGGTGTTTGGGATGGCTAGAGGTGTTGTGGTCTGTATAGCGCTTGTCGCGATTGTGCGTTATACGCCTTGGTCTAAAGAAACTTGGTGGTCAGATTCTGTAGTTATCGAGCAGTTAACAGTGGTTGAATATTGGACTCGGTCTGTTTTTGGATCCGGGGTCGATGAATTGTCATCTTTTATAGCGAATACAAAATTCTGAGGAATGCGATATGTGCGGTATTGTCGGCATCGTGGGGAAGTCTAACGTAAACCAAACTCTCTTTGATGCACTGACGGTGCTTCAACATCGTGGCCAGGATGCCGCGGGCATCGTTACCTGTCAGGACGATCGTTTTTTTCTGCGTAAAGACAACGGGCTCGTGCGCGATGTTTTTCGTACTCGTCACATGCGCCAATTACAGGGTAATGTAGGTATCGGGCATGTTCGTTATCCGACGGCGGGTAGTTCTAGCTCAGCCGAAGCACAACCTTTCTATGTGAACTCGCCTTACGGTATTACGCTTGCGCACAACGGTAATTTAACGAATACCATCGAATTGTCTGATGGTGTTCTTAAATCAGATCTTCGTCATATCAATACGACTTCTGACTCTGAAGTGCTTTTAAATGTTCTAGCGCATGAGTTACAAAACCAAGGCAAACTAATTCCAACGCATGTCGAAATTTTTGCAGCCGTTAAAGAGGTGCATAAACGTGCTCGTGGCGCTTATGCCGTGGTTGCCATGATCACTGGGTATGGGGTGCTTGCATTCAGAGATCCGAATGGCATTCGACCAGCCTGTTTTGGTAAAAGAGAAACAGAATTTGGTACAGAATATATGGTCGCTTCTGAAAGTGTTGCCTTGGATGCTGCTGGCTTCGAATTAGTTCGT
>NZ_LWFH01000271.1:0-966 GCF_001635725.1 Oleiphilus sp. HI0066 | reverse complement strand
AAAGCTATCGTTCAAATAGGCTCGAAAGTAAATAGATAAATACTCGGTCAAAATGGACTAATTGCCGTTATTCCAACTTGAGCTGATAAAATCCGATTTTACGAATAGTAGCTGTCAAGTCAGACTCAATTTAAGAATTTTTCCTTTAGATCCATTTACCATCAAGTAAAGTTTTCATTCACGCTCTCCCACAACACTTTTTACCTTGATGAATTCGTCTTTGTTGTAAACTAGCCATTCACCCAGATCATGCTGCAATTCCTCAATCGAACCATAGAATATACGTCTCCAAGTAGGTTGATTGAGCTTCAACAAGATCGTTTTATGGAACCTTTCACATATTCCGTTCGTTTTTGGATGGCAGATTTTAGTTTTGGTGTGCTCAATGTCAGCACCAATAAGTACGAAAGTTTTTCGCACAAGCAGCGCGCTATACGGTGAACAGTAAATCGGTCCGAATAATATATTTGGTTCCTTTAGAGATGGGCTGAGAACTGTGTAAACAATGCAAAGGATGATGCCCGTGTGGAAAACAAAGGACACCACCAATAGGTGTGCGGATATCAACTTCCTTAACCGATGCATTTCCTCGTGCTGGCTGCGTTGAATCTTCTAAGTTCACCAAAAACCTTGTTGCGCCACCTTCAAAGTCTTCGTTAAGTAAGATGAGAAATGTCATCTGACTATATCGATCTGGATAAGCGTTATGAATAAGCTCTTCATTGACCACTCGTGAGCCAGGCCACGCTCCATCGATATGATTCTTAAAAAAGTCGCCCTCGCTATAGCGGTAAAAGCGAAATCGTGCATTAATCCCAACAGCCTCTTGGTTATCAAACATCTCTGGATTATTGTTGGTTAAGTGCTTCACACGTTCCCAGATAAGCTGATCGGTAGCCTCATCAGTCACCCAAGTAAGATTATCGTTATGTCTGATTTCTCTAGGTAGAGACACCGCCGCATCTT
>NZ_LWFH01000270.1:0-941 GCF_001635725.1 Oleiphilus sp. HI0066 | reverse complement strand
TGATTGTATATGTGTAACGCCTGACTCGGTGATGTCGTTAAGAATGGATTCAAACTGGTTCAAGTTATTGAGCTCAAAGAGTACCGTGCGGACCACTCGATAACCCGTCAAACTTTGTTTGCCGTCATCATAGTTATAGGTAGGTGATACGCTAATTTGGCCGCTATCGATAGTGTCTTTATCGATGTTGTATCGTTTAAAGTTACTGAGAAGCTGACTAACGGAATCATTTGTAAGCTGTTTTGCTTTTGATGCGATGGGAGCTGTTTTTTCAACGAGTAAGACAAACTTNGCGATGTCTGGCGTGACATTCACTTTGCCAGTAGCAGAAACGCTAATAACATTATCGTCGCTCGCTTGGGCTGTGATGGATATAAGTGCTAGTAAAATAGCCGCGATGAGTAGACGAGATTGAAGTAAGACTTCGCGAATTGTGGTGGACATGATTTTATATTCCTCTTTCAATGATGCGATAAGTTTAGACTAGGGAAGTTAGTAGGTAACATCAATTTAGTATTGAGACCTAGCTTGGGTTTCTATCAGTAAATTTTGGTAAGGCAGAGAGAGTTTAAGTGGTATTAGGAATCTTAGATTGCGACGAAATCGCACCAGAGTTACGTGAAGAGTTCGACAGCTATGGCGCGATGTTTGAAAACCTGATCAGGCAAATAGCACCGAATGAAAATATAAACCAGATTCGTATTTATAAAGTTTGCGATGGTGACTTACCGAAAGATGTATCTGAGTGTCAGGCATACTTAGTGACGGGTAGCAAAACAGGTGTGTATGACTTAGTTGCTTGGCGAGAACCTTTACGCCGCTGTGTATCTGAGATCTATGATATGCATATTCCAATGGTTGGAGTGTGTTTCGGTCATCAGTTACTTGCCGATGTGCTTGGCGGTGAAGCTATAAAATCAGACAAAGGTTGGGGGATTGGT
>NZ_LWFH01000269.1:0-10962 GCF_001635725.1 Oleiphilus sp. HI0066 | reverse complement strand
GGCTTTGTTAATTTTGGGGTACGCGTGTTGGCATTGGTTTCTGAGCCATTTCCGCATATGTTTTTGTCATATCCCAGTATGATTGAAATGCGAAAAGTGCGCAGTGCAGAGCGTGTCACGACGCGAATCATGGCGAACATAGATAGCCATTTTAATATCGATGCAACATGGCCAAAAGATGGAATCATTGAAGACCTAAGCAAAACGGGTGCAAAAATCAGATCTCGTGATCGGCTAGGTGAGTTTGGTCATGAGTTGTTGTTGGAGTTTGATCTAGTATTACCAGACATGACGCGCAACGTTCGCTTATCTGCGATTATTCGAAATGCGCATGTTGAGTCGGAAGTTGTCGGCGAACCGCATTTTGTTTTTGGCGTGCAGTTTTTAGAAATGAGCGAAGATGCGCGTCTGACCCTCAATAATTTCATTTATGAGCAAAGATAAGCTCCGAAGTATATGAGCCATTCAAAAAGATTTACCGTTGCTCTGGTCATTAACCCTGTAGCAGGTTTAGGCGGACCAAGCGGATTTAAAGGTAGTGATGCCGTTGATACCGCGGAGCGAGCAAGAGCACTTGGTATCACAAGTGCCATTCCAGGCAAGATTCAGCAAATCATAGAAGGCCTATCAGATAGCCTTGATCAGATTGAATTTCTGATTCCAAGCGGAACAATGGGAGAAGACTATTTTACTCAGCTAGATCATGCCAAATTAATGTATAAGGTTGTGTATTCCGCGCCGAGTGAGACCACTGCACAGCACACGCAAGAGGCTGTGAATATCTTATCTTCATTTAGTCCGGACTTGCTGTTGTTCGCTGGTGGAGATGGCACGGCTCGAGATGTTTGTGCGTCCATAAACAACGAGCAGGTATGTCTGGGCATACCGAGTGGTGTGAAGATGCACTCTGGTGTTTTCGCTATCACGCCTCAAGCAGTTGTGTCGATCATAAAGAGCATGTTGGCGCGTAAGCTCGTTGCGGTGACTGAAGCTGAGGTGCGTGATATTGACGAACGATCCTTTCAAGAGGGGCGGGTTGTTACCAAGCACTTTGGTGAGTTGCTTGTTCCCGATGATCAATTGTTGGTGCAATGCGTAAAGTGTAGCGGTTTGCCTGATGATCAGTTATCGCTAGATGACATTGCGGCATTCGTCTCTGAGACGCTCGAGGATGATGTACTTTATCTCTTTGGTTCTGGTGGTAGCTTACGACATATTAAAGAGTTCGTCGGCATTGATGAGCCAACCTTGCTTGGTGTGGATGCCTGGTATAACGGAGAGTGTATTGCGAAGGATGCGAACGAACCAGTATTGATTGATTTACTTGGCAATTATCCAAAGGCAAAGTTGTTTTTGTCTGTGATTGGAGGGCAGGGAGTAGTATTAGGCCGCGGTAATCAGCAGCTAAGCGTTCGCGTGTTAAGAATGCTTGGCATTACCAACATTCAATTTGTCGGGACGCAAGAAAAGCTTCATGCGTTAGAGGGTAAAGCACTGCAGGTCGATAGTGGAGACGATGCTCTGAACCAAGAGATTAGTGGTTATCGGCCCATTTTATGTGGCTATCACGACTACGTCTTGTACGACATCGCTTACAGTGCATAAGTTCGTCTATTTATTTTTGTACTCTGAAAACAAATGAATCATCAAGCGAGCCAAGTGAGTCGAGGTCCCATTCTTCAAAGCAATTCTAAGGATCTCTACATTAGGAAGCTTGTTGTCCTCTTCGGCTAACTCATCGCTTAGATGATTGAGCAATCTTAGTCCTAGGGCGCTAAGCGTCGCCTGCTCAATCGCTTCTTGTCGAAGCGTTGACTCAAAGCTCATGTATCCTTCGCTTTCTAGCCACAACATTGCTCCGAAACAGGCCTGAAAACGAGGGCTATGAAGCCCAAATTCGTCAGGATTATCTGGGCCTGCAACGTCTTCAACAAAAACCGAACTTTTTACAGGAAAGCTCTGATAAAGCTGCAATAGTACGACCGCGCAATCGCGATAAAACTCTTCAATGTGTATGTCGTACATGCTTTATTCTGTTTCAGGAAGCTGCTTGTAGGTCTGTAAAAATTTTTCGAAACGCGCAATCGCATCTCGAAGTACATCTTCACGCGGTAGGAATACAAAACGGAAATGTTGAGTGTCTTGCAAATTAAAGCCAGTACCATGCACGATGAGAATTTTTTGTTGTTTGAGCAAGTCGAGTACTAGTTGTTCGTCGTTGTAGACTTTGTGAACTTCAGGGTCTAGCTTCACGAACATGTAAAGTGCGCCTTCTGGCTTAGTACATTGTACGCCGGGAATCTTATTCAACAGCTCGTAAGCCAGATTACGTTGCTCGTAGAAGCGACCACCGGGGATGATCAGATCATTAATGCTCTGGTATCCACCAAGAGCGGTCTGAACGGCATACTGTGCTGGAACGTTTGCGCACAAACGCATTGAAGCCAACATATCTAATCCATCGATGAAGTCAGACGCTAAATGTTTAGGGCCTGAGATCATAAGCCAGCCAGAGCGATAGCCCGCTGCACGATAAGATTTTGATAAGCCATTAAAGGTAAGTGTGATGACATCATTCGACATTCCTGCCATCGGGAAGTGCACAGCATCATCATATAAAATTTTGTCGTAGATCTCGTCAGCAAGAAGAATCAAGTTATGTTCGCGGGCAAGATCAACAATCTGAGAGAGCAACGCTTTTGAATACACTGCTCCGGTTGGGTTATTGGGGTTAATAACTACGATGGCCTTGGTGTTTTCTGATATCTTCGATTTGATATCATCAATACTTGGCTCCCAGTTCTGTGTCTCATCACACTTGTAGTGAACTGCGTTGCCGCCACTCAGCGTGACCGCCGCCGTCCAAAGTGGGTAGTCGGGAGATGGAATTAGCACTTCGTCACCGTTGTTAAGCATGGCCTGCATAGCCATCACAATCAGCTCGCTCGCACCATTCCCTAAATAGATGTCTTCAATATCGACACCTAAAATTCCACGGGCTTGGTAGTGCTGCATGACAGCTTTTCTACCAGAGTATAAGCCCTTGGAATCACAATAACCTTGTGCGTTAGGAAGGTTGCGAATCACATCTGTTTGAATTTCTTCGGGGACGTCAAAATCAAACGGTGCTGGATTGCCGATGTTGAGTTTGAGAATACGATGCCCCTCTTCTTCGAGACGACGTGCTTCGCGGGCAACTTCGCCGCGAATGTCATAACACACGTTGTCGAGTTTTGAGGATTTCTTAATGCTTTTCATCGTTTTCTCTTTGTTTATTAAAGGTATTTATTAAGCCTAGAAGCCATTCTATATAAATAAAGGAATATTGGAATGCTTAGGGAGGTATCCGCGCGCCTATCTTTGTAGTTGCTTACAACAAATTTTGGATGGCAGCGTTTTCGGGGGCGCTAGCGATTAACTCGTTAGTGGTCATTCCGAGCTCTGATTTAAAAAAACGGCGGAAACCTGAGATCGTTTGAAATCCGAGAAGTTCGGAGGTTGTCTCAATGCTTTTGTTTTGTTGGATAAGAAATACTTTTGCCAACTCTATACGAGCTTGAGATGAGAGCTCGGAAAATGACGTGCCGAGTAGGCTGAGTTTTTTCTGAAGTCCGCGGGGGGAAATGCTAAGTATCGTCGACAGAGTCGAGCCATTGAACGAATCAGGAAGATGTCGAATCAATTGCGTACTTGTTCGATAGTCAAAGCTCCAATATCTCTCAGCATTACGCGCGCTATCAACGCATTTTTTGATGTAGGTTTTATGCAATGTATGATTTGAAGTTTTTAAGCCCACATCGCTTAGCTCGTTTTTAAATTCGAGAATAGACAATGGGGCGTTGAACTCAATGTTCAGACCAAACAGCTCGGAGTATGCGTCTGCGTAACTTGGCTTATCGAAGTCTAACCAGACTTTGCATGGGGAGATTGAATGGCAAAGACTGTCGCGTGCAAGGTTAACTAAATAAATGAAGACCGCTTCAGCGCAAAAACGTCTTTGATGTTCCGACACGTTTTTCTTGTAGGGATAGTTTAGTGCGATTGAAATAGAGTCACTGCTTTCAAACGTAGTTAAGTAATACGAAGCACCTTGCATGTAATGCAAATCGTTAATTATTTGCATTGCGTTGCCGAACGATGGTGCGGTCATTAGCGCGCGCGAAAAATCACACAAGGCGTAGGGGCACAGCAGTCTTCCGTAGTGGAGCCCTATGTCGGAGCTAGGGTCGTTTTCATAGATCGAACCCACCAAATGACCATAAGCATCTCGTGACTCTTCACTCATGCCAAAATTATTGACGATGCGTTCAGCGTCTAATGGTCGCGGCTTGAGTGGTTCAGGAGCAAGCTCCATCAGCAAGCGAAAATAAATTTCATCTAGCATGGCTTTCGTTCGGCGAAAAAAGAATTAAATAAAGTCTTCATTGAAGAAAAGAGAAGAGAGCCCTCTCGTAGTCAAGGTGCATTAATTATTGTTGCTCTAACAGCATTGCACTCAAGTCCCGAAATATTAACTTAGCTACTCTCAAGCAACTGTGCAGACAATCTCACTTTTATGACTTATTAGAATTCGTGCGCGTTATTCTATGAAAACAATGGATCTTGAATTGATCTGGCTCAAGCCTGCAGGAGAACTCCTTTGATAGCCTGAATGTACTAACTAAGGAGACAGAAATATGTATATAGATGAAACAATCATTGCGGGCGTAATTGTCGTTCTTGGAACTATCGGGTTTCTAGGTGGTTTTGCAGCATTTGTTTACAAAGATGCGCACAAGAAAAAATCTGTTTAGTTGTCAGAATTAAGCAAGAAATGGAACGTCAAGGTTTTGGCATTCTATTTCGAATGGATGTGCTTACTCCATTTCTCGCAGTCAAGTTATTGTTTTTAATATAGAAAAAATCCTTGGTATCAGTTTTGTATAAGAATTGACCACTTTTGTGGAGGTTCACAATGCGCAGATATTCTTTTACTCAAACAGAGCTGTACACACTCATTTTATTTATCGCCGTCATCGCAGCGTTGGCCGTGTTGCTTGGCTTTAATATCGCTTGGCAGTTTAATCAAAGCACTGCTAAAGCTCCTCTCGTTTTATCCCATCAAATTGAATCAGAACAGCTAGAGGTCACATCCAATGGGCCCAACTCAGATAGCGATGCACAGACGTATTTGTCATACGAGGGGCTGACTTCAACGGAAGTGTTTGATGCCGTCCCTGCTATAAATTCTGTTTCTGTAGCGGATGATGCACCTCTGCTTAAGTCAGACTCAGGGTTCAGTCAGGCGAACAAAGCTGAGGCTTTCGTGACTGAAGGTGCCACTGGTTTTTCGCTTCAGCTTGCCGCGTTTTCTGAAAAAAAGAGAGCAATAGCTTCTGCGAAAAATCATCGAGATGCCTATGAAGATCTAAGAGTGTTGGTGAGAGAAGTTGATGGTAAACAGTATTTTTCCGTGGTGGTTGGGCAGTTTCCAACTAAAAGTGCTGCGAAATTAATGCAACGAAATATGATGTCTAATACTGGAATATCTAGTTATGTCATTCAGCGTGATGGCGCTCAGCGTGAGATCAACCTAAGTTCTTAATTTTGTGGAGGAGATAAGCTCCTGACACTGATGGTCAGGAGCTTGGCGTAATTACGCTTTTTTACGACGTGTTGCCGCTAATCCTGCTAGCCCGATAGCAAACAAAGCTAAAGTGCCCGGCTCAGATACTTCAACATCGTTGATTTCTCTGAACAGTTTTGTTCTCAATGCAGCTTCAAAGTCAGTGCTGAAGTTGTTCGCAGTAACAAAAAAACCTCCGCCAGCAGTGGTTAAGCTTGTTAAAAAGTTTTGTCCACTCGCGTTGGTCAATGCATCCCCTACACCAATGGCGTTAACAGTAATACCGTTTGAATTCGCTGTTGTTGCTGCACTAATTGCTGCGTCATATGCACTCTCGCCCCCACAAGCATTACCACATACATTAGGGAAACCGTCTGTAGAGATATCGATGATTAAACTGTCACCATCAATTGAGTTTGATGTAATGCTGTTTGCGGCATCAGTAATAGCTTGGGCAGTATTAGTCGTGCCTGATGTATAGCTAAGACCGGTTGTCACGCCTCCGTCGAATAATCCACCAAACGCAGCGGCTTCTGTATCATTTGTCAAATGCGTCCATGAAATTGCTTCGGTTACACCAGATGAGAAGCGCCAAGCACTTACATACAATTCGTCATTTGATGTAACAACGTTCGTAAAAAAGTCATCTTGGAAAATGTTTTTATAGGCATCTAGTTGTGCGTTGTAATTGGTTGAGCCGATACTTCCTGAGCTGTCGATAACAAGCGCAAGCTCTATTACGGCGGCGTTTGCAGATGCGGCACTGAGAGAAATAGCAGCAGCAGTCGCTATTCCTTTTAATGCAGTTTTTAGTGTTTTCATTTTTTAATCCCTTTAGTTATGAACCTTGATCGGTTTTCTCCGTTTCCTTGGAGTTTTCCAGACTGCGAACCGGGTTGTGCAGAAATTGCGCAACGTAAGCGTAGAGTGCAATTATTAAGGCATTTTTACAAGTCCAAGCGAGTGATGGATTGCGAATAAGCTTCTAAAACTTGAAGTAATTCATGCTTGGCAATGAGGAGCGCTTAGGAAAGTGCTGCTATCGTTCAAATAATTTGAAGTAAAGCCTTAAAAATATGGTGTTAAACCTTAGTGAACTGCTTAATAAACTTGTCTCCGTTCTGAAAGATAATTCAATTTAGGAGATGGAATCATGAGTGCAACAAAACTATTAACATCAGTTGATCAGGCGTTAACAGGGCCAAACTTACAATCGATATTCGACATTGTTGGTCGAGTTGGTTTAGCTGCTATATTTTTATTGGCGGGTATTAGTAAGGTTCAAAATTTTTCAGGCACTGCTCAGTACATGGCATCAGTAGGCTTATCTGAAGCCTTGCTGCCATTAGTCATAGCATTTGAAATTGGTGCAGCGATTGCCCTGATAATTGGATTTCAAACGCGTTTAGTCGCTATCTCGTTAGCAATTTTCTGTGTTGTAAGCGGATTTATGTTTCACGGAAATTTAGAAGATCAGATGCAATTCATCTTGTTCTACAAAAATATCGCGATGGCAGGAGGCTTTCTAGTGCTTGCTGCGCAGGGAGCGGGGAAGTTTAGTTTGGATGCAAAGCTATTACGTTAAGCTTGTCCATTAGATGAAAAAGCCAAGACAGTGTCTTGGCTTTTTATTATGTATCGCTCTGTTTAGTTAGCTCTGCATGGTCTAAGTGATCAAAGCTTCGACCGTAGATTTCTAGATCCATATCCAAATCGTAGGCCAGTTTATTTTCTTCTAACTCCAGATTCATGCTCATTGATGTAGTTAAAGCCTTTTCTCGCATGAAAACGCTCTGTGCTATGTGTCCTTCGCGGTCTCGGCCGCGGAGTTTGAATGCCCAACCATTCTCTGTTTTCTCAACTTTACCTTCTAGTACGACTGAAACGCCTCGTGGAATAGCTAAAGTGTGAATAACTAAATCGTTCTCTTTGTCCCACATCCAATAGCCGCATTGGTCGTGAAGATGCTTGTTGTCACGTATACGATGAACGATTTGGTGATAATAAACACCGACAAGTTCTTGCTCTTCTGCGTTATCAACATCACCGATGGGGGTGTAAGTTACGGTTTCTCGGTAAGTGTTTTTCTCAGTTCCATCTGGCTCGGGGGAGGTGTCAGAGCCTTTGTCGCCGATCCATGTGCCAACTAGTAATGCAAGAGGTCCTAGATGTTCAAAATTATTCATAGTGTTCGCCGAAAATGTATTGACCAATGAGTATAGACTTAAAACTGTTCTTCATAGCTGTTGATGGATGCGAATTCCTCGACTGTGCCGTCTTTATTCATTAACCATACTTTATACGCTTGAAATCGATCCCCATCTTCCATACCAGCTGAACCTATTGGCATTCCGGGTACGCTTAATCCAAGTGCTCCAGGGGGAGGGTTGTCGAGAAATTGTTTCATCGAAATAGGAGGTACGTGGCCTTCGAAAACGTAGTTGCCCGCTACACCGGTATGACATGATCGTAGCTTTGGATGTATACCAAACTTATCTTTGATGCCGTTCAGTTGAGTGTGGTTAATGGGATTTGTTTGAAAGCCGGTTTTGTCTAGATGATCTATCCAGCCGTTACAGCAGCCGCAATGCTCTGATTTGTATACATCTATCGCGGTTTCTTGTACAAACTTTTCATCACCTGAAGAGGCAACGGACAAGGAATAAGATACGGTAAGCAATAGAGTAAGGAGTATGCGCATAGTCTAAATCCATAAATCGGAAGCGTTAGCTGTAAATACTAAAAAAAGCTTAACTTAAATGATTATCGAACGAAATAAGACTCCCTTTGTCTTGAATAAGTTCACTCCATTGTTTTACAAATTTGCCCGTACTTTGGTTCAAACTGTAGCCATTTATTTTCCCTGCTCCGCTGCTGGTAACAAATGCAAGATTTGAGGGGCTAATTCCACAAACATCGTGTGATCTTAGTTGATTGACTAAGGTCATTGTTTCGCTGTCCCAGAACGATATCAGACCTGCTCTTGGATCGCTTGCAGCAAAGTAACGACCAGAACTCTCAAATCGAATACTTCCGACATAATTGCTCGTATTTGCTTGTTTGTCTGGCAGTTGAGTAGCTAGCCTTAACTCTTCACCTAATTGAGTTTTCCCGATACAAGAACCCTGAGTATGAATTCTTCCCTGTTGTTGAGAACCAAATACAACGACGTCCTGCTTGTTTACGTCGATATGTCGAATACTAAGCTGATGGTGTTTTCTAGAAAGAGACCTTTGTTCTATCAACTCGCCGGATGCAACATCGATATACGAGAGGTTAGGGTGCATTGAGTCTATGTTTAGTTTTTTTCTCCCTGTGTTTGGGTGGGTGCGAATACCTCCATTGGCAACAACTAGGTAGTCCAGCTTGTGTAGCGTAGCGAGTTCATGTGGCCCAATTCCATGTGAGGCGTGATGCTGCAGAAGTCGGAACTCGTCTCTCACGTCTCTAATTCCGATTAAACCTTCCCCTGTTTCGAAGTTTTGTTCAGTTGTAAAAAGCAAATTGCCGTCACGACTAAAGCAAGCATGACCGAAAAAATGGGTGTTCTTCGGTGATTCTATTTGGACTAATTTTTCGAGTGAGTATGCGTCAGCGATAGTGAGATAAGTTTGAGGTCGTCTCGCGACCGCCACTACCATTGATTTATTGGGATTAAACAGGACTTGATGCGCCCGTCCTGGAAGCTCAAGTAGTTGTGGGGGGCTGTTGTTCTCTAACTTACAGAGTGCGAAGCGATCTCCTATTTTTATAGCACTTAAGATTGCATCGTTTTGTTTTGTATCGAATGCCGAAGATACTGAAGGCAGTGCAATAAGGCCTGTGCAAAGCGTCAACCCGTCTATTAAAAATTGTCTGCGGCGCATTAATCACCATCGCGACTATTGAAGCCTAAATGAATGCCCATCTTGGTCAGCGTGTTTTCTAACTCCGAATGAGCATGAATTAAGTCCTGCGCAATGTCTTTTAGCTCTCTGTACTGTTCGTTACTTTTTATCGCCTTTGCTAAAGGTAGGTTTATGCTCATTAGACGGTTTTTCGCACTTTCTAAAATAGAAGTGGTTGATGATAACTCTGCGTTAGGTATGTTTTTTTGCAGCGTTTCGATCATGGCAATGCTAACGTCTAAATTCTCAGTGATGAAGGGGAGAGAAAGGCCACTTCTCCAAGCTTCGAGACGTTGAAATTTTGCTTTTTTTGCGGAGCTGCCCATCGGTCGTAGCAATTTCAAAGCGCTAATAACTTCGAGGTTTTCAGCGGCTCCTTTCAGTAGCGCTGTTGCAGCATCGATCTCATCTTCAAAGAAACCGTCTAGTTGTCTTGGATCCTCAAATTGTTTGCGCATTGACTCTTTCCATTCAACAGCAAGCTCACTGCTGATACGGAGAAGATTTTGTGTATGTAGCGCGAGTAGTTCGCACGATCTGTTACCAATTGGCTCTTTTGAATATAGGATACGCTCTAGTACATTTAAGGCCCCAATACTAAATCGGCTAGTCGGGAACTCTTGCTCACTAAGAGCTATATCTGTATTTTTTTTGAATTCGTGAATACGTTTTCCTGAATAGCCTTTTTTGTCAGGCCAAAACTGAATACTTACATCGCGTTTTGCATATGAAATGGGACCAAAACGAATATGTTGGACAGCTTGCCAAGCAACCCCAAACTCAGCATAGCTGTTTTTGAAACTACTATATGCTTGAGTGTCTTTTTTGTTTCTACAGAATTTCACTCTGGCTTTATTTAGACTTGATGCGCTTGATTGTAGTCTTTCATAACCGGGAATAATCTGTGTGTTTACAACGTCTGAATTGAATGAGTTCCAATCGGCGTTGGCGAGTGAGCAAGACGTAAAAAATAAGCACCCTAATAAAAAGGATTTATGTCGCATAAAAAGACTGGTCATCTAGAGTGACTCCACAAACTGGATCAGGTGGTTCTGATCAGACTGAGATAAATTGACGAATTGCGTTTTACTTTTTCTAGCTTCTCCGCCATGCCATAAAATAGCTTCTGTTACGGTTCTTGCTCGACCATCGTGCAATAGTCGTAACTGCTGGTTGACTTGCTTTTGGTATGCCAGGCCCCAAAGTGGGGGTGTACGCCATTCAGAGCCGTTTGCTTGATGCTCTATAAAGCCATCTGCTAACTTCTCGCCCATATCATGCAACAAGAAGTCTGAGTATGGCCATATGGTTTCGTTAACCGGCAGCGCTTGGATTTTTGAATCAAGAGTATAACTTGGTCGGTGACAGTCCGCGCAGCCAATATCGGAAAATAGTTGCTGACCTTTTATTCCTTTATCGTCTAAATTCACTCTTTTGGGCACGCTAGTCATCGAAGTGAAGTACAAAATA
>NZ_LWFH01000268.1:0-1839 GCF_001635725.1 Oleiphilus sp. HI0066 | reverse complement strand
ATAAGGCCTAATATGAAAGTTGACCAAATCCAGATCGAACAACAATCTGTGGTTGTAGAGCGCTATCTTAAAGCGCTCTCTAACAAAAATAGATTGATGATTTTATGCTCATTGGCTGATGAAGAGCTTTCAGTTTCGGAAATTAACCGCAAGGTTAACTTGTCTCAATCTGCTTTGTCGCAACATTTAGCTTTGTTGCGAGAAGATGATTTTGTCGATACCAGAAAAGTCGGTCAATCGGTTATATACAGTATTAAGGACGATAAAGTATTGGCACTCATACAGAGTTTTTATGCAATTTTTTGCAAGAATATATAGTTCATATATGGCCTTGTCATTAAAAAACTGACCAAATGGTTTATTAAAACAATGATTTAGTGATTTAAAGGTGTTATAGATGAGAACTATTTCGACTATGGCACATTTATATTTCAAAAAAGTGACTATTTGGTCAAATAAGGTAGTTTTTGATCTAGAAATTGATTCGCAAAATCTGTAGCTTCTCGTCCCGTTCAAAATACAAAGTTCGTACTTTTGTTCTACTTTAGAGCACTAGTGCATAAAATTCCGCCGAACGAGGAAACGAAAATGCTAGAAAAGCTATTTAAGCTTCAAGAGCACCAAACAACAATTAAGGTAGAAATTGTAGCCGGCCTGACTACTTTCTTGACCATGTCTTATATTCTTTTTGCTAACCCAGACATCATGTCTGCAGCGGGTATGCCAAAAGAAGCAGTATTTACAGCAACTGCGGTTGCAGCAGCAGTAGGCTGTATCTTGATGGGTTTGTGGGCTAACTTCCCTGCAGGTCTTGCTCCAGGTATGGGTCTGAATGCGTTTTTCGCATTTGCCGTTGTTGGTGGCATGGGATACACGTGGGAACAGGCTCTTGCAGCAGTTTTGATTTCTGGTGTTATTTTCTTCTTGTTATCTGCATTCAAAATTCGTGAATGGATTCTACATTCAATTCCGGGTTGTTTGCGTCACGGTATTACTGTTGGTATCGGCCTTTTCTTAACCATTATCGGTTTGAAGAACGCGGGTATTATTGCTGATCATCCTGCAACGCTTTTGACTTTAGGTGATCTTGCTTCTCCAGGTCCACTTCTAGCTGGCCTTGGTTTACTTCTTATTATTGCTTTGGATTACCGCAAAATTACTGGTTCTATTGTAGTCAGCATGCTGGCGATCTCTATCGTTTCTTCGATTCTAGGTATTACTACATTCAGTGGCATTGTCGGTGAGCCTCACTCAATGTCTGAGCTTTTCTTCGCGCTAGACTTTAGCCGTGTACTAGAAGCAACAATGATCTCTGTAATTTTGGCGTTCGTCTTCGTCGACTTGTTCGATACTTCAGGTACTTTGATGGCGACAGCTTCTAAAGCAGGTCTTACTGATAAAGATGGCAAGTTCGACGCGATGGGTAAAGCAATGCTTGCTGACTCTACGTCGACAACTGCTGGTGCTGCATTAGGTGTTTCTTCGGTAACTACGTACGTTGAGTCAGGCGCTGGTATTGCCGCTGGTGGTAAGACGGGGCTTACTGCAGTTACAGTAGGTGTGTTGTTCTTGGCGGCGATGTTCTTCACGCCTCTACTAGACTTTGTTCCTGCATTCGCTACGGCACCTGCATTGATCTATGTTGGTCTAATGATGACTGCTGATATGCGTCACATTAACTGGGACGACATGACAAGTGCTGCGCCTGCATGGATTTGTGCAATCATGATGCCGTTCGGCTTCTCTATCTCTCACGGTATTGGCCTTGGTTTTGTTGCGCACACAGTTCTCCAGTTGTTGACCGGTAAAACATCAGAGATTCGCCCAGCGGTTGCGCTA
>NZ_LWFH01000267.1:0-1079 GCF_001635725.1 Oleiphilus sp. HI0066 | reverse complement strand
ACTTAATGTTTGAGGTGAACCCATCTTGGTCACAATCGCCCTATCTATACACAATAAATTAAGTATAGATAGGATTTAGAAAGTGCTGATTGAAAGATGCTTTTTTGTGCAGTGTTTTATGTTTTTTACAAAACGACTACAGAAGTGAAAATGACATTCCGAACTGCTGACTTAAGCCATTCAAAACAATTGCCAAGATCTGCAAAACAAGAAAAGCAAAAATTGGAGATAAGTCTAACCCGCCCATAGCAGGAAGAATTTTTCGAAAAGGAGCCATCACAGGCTCGCATATCTGGTTCACCAACATGAGCGCTGGGTTCGAACTACCAGGAGCAATCCAGCTCGAAATAATCATGATAATTAGTGCAAAGAAGTAAAGTTTTAAAATCATACCTAACACTAACAACACCGATAACGCGATTAATGATCCAATATCTGGCAATCCACCTGCGACTACTAAAAATTTAATCGCAAGCATCACAGCTTGAAAAACCAAAGCGAACAATAAAGTTGCTACATCAACCCCACCAAAACCAGGAATGACTCGTCGTAGAGGAACGACAACAGGATTACTCGCTTTTACAATAAATTGAGAGATAGGGTTATAAAAATCGGCACGAGATACTTGCAGGATAAAACGTAGCAAAATCAAAAATAGATAAAGATAAGTGATGGTATCGAGAATGAGAGTAAAAATTTGTTGCGTCATATTTATAAACAATCCTTTTAAAAACTGCGTCTAGGATATTCGAGCCATCCTTAAATTACAGCTTACAAGAGATTCAGCATTCAACTGCTTTGGGCTGTCATGAAATCAGTGACTTTATCTAAGGTAACAGGCTTTGCATAAAAACTGAGGCCAAGATCTTCGGCTTTGATTTGCACGCGCTCCTGAAAATTCGCAGTCAACAATGCGATGCGGACATTTGGACACAATTCCTGAAGTTTAGGCGCGACCGTCAATCCATCCTGCCCAGGCATATTTAAATCTAAGAAAATGCCTTCATATTTCTGCTGCTTGCAAAGCTCTAAGGCAACCTCTGCTGTTCCAGCTTCTGCAACACAAACATTCGCATAGT
>NZ_LWFH01000266.1:0-701 GCF_001635725.1 Oleiphilus sp. HI0066 | reverse complement strand
GCACCACCCAGTGCTCGCCAAGCACCTTGAAGGTGGTAAGCGTGTTTCTTACGGCGCACGTGCAATTACTAAAGGCGGTTTTAACGCACTTCCTAAAATGACATTCCCTGGTGGTTTGATCGTTGGCTGTGACGCGGGTACTTTGGACTTCTCTAAGATCAAGGGTACGCACACTGCAATGAAGAGCGGCATGATCGCAGCGGAAGAAGTCGTAAAAGCAATTGCGGCAGAGCGCGCAAACGACGAGATCACTGAATTCTCGGCAGCATTCAAAGACTCATGGGTATATGAAGACCTATACAACAGCCGTAATTTCGGTCCAGCTATGCACAAATTTGGCATGATTGGCGGCGGCGCGTTCAACTTCATTCACCACAACATTATGAAGCTTCCATTCACGTTGCGCGACACTACTCCTGATTACGCCACATTGAAGCCTGCTTCTGAAAGCAAAAAGATCGATTACCCTAAGCCTGACGGCAAGCTTAGCTTCGCTAAACTTGACTCCGTATTCATCGGTAACGTAAACCATGCAGAGCACCAGCCATGCCACTTGAAGCTAGCTGATGGGAGCATCCCTCTTGCGCAAAACTTGCCAAAATATGATGAGCCAGCGCAACGCTACTGCCCTGCAGGCGTATACGAGATTGTTGAAGACGAGAGCGGCGAAAAACGCTTCCAGATCAATTCTCAAAACTGTG
>NZ_LWFH01000265.1:0-794 GCF_001635725.1 Oleiphilus sp. HI0066 | reverse complement strand
TGTAAGGCTTAGCGTTGTAGCCGAGTTTTCTAGCCTTAATAAGAACTTCACTTAATTGGCAGGGTGTCTCCCACTCAATATAGGCTTTGTGTGTACTGTGGTTTATCGAAAAATTTAGTACACCGTCGATGGCATTAATATCGCGCTCTAATAGCCATATACATGCTGCGCAGGTAATGCCAGAAATACTCAAAGAGGTTTGCAATACACCATCGTGAGCTTGCACAAACTCTTCTTGTAATAGCGGGTCATCATAAAGCTCTAGTTGCTTTAATTCGCTGGGCTTCAATTCTTCAGCTTTGGGGGAGAATTCAGTGCGGTGAGCGTAGAAATTATCGAGACCTTCATGGGAGATCACTTCTGCTACGGCTAAGCAACCATAACAGCAAAAAGGTTCGTTCTTACCTTTGATCTTTAAGGTGGCGGAGAAGCCAGCAGGGACCGCTTCACCGCAGTGAAAACAGGGTGTTGTCATCAGGTATGGCTAGGGTGCAAGCAAATAGTTTTCTGTTGGCAATGAGGTTTTTTGACGAACTCTCCATGACTCATCATGCGCATATAGATCGAGATACCAGTTTCCGCTAAGGTTTTCAGGTACTTCTGCGACATACGGACCTTCAGCGGTAGGTAAGAATTTTGTCACTGAATCTCTCTCTCCGAGAGTAGGGTGGACAAGTTTGAGCGTAACAAAAGGCTCTTTTGTTTTGGCTAGACTTTTCAAGTCTAGTAGCGCGTTGCCTTCTGCGTCAATACTGACATAGGCGCGTACAGCAAGTTTTTTAGCTAGACGATCT
>NZ_LWFH01000264.1:0-1530 GCF_001635725.1 Oleiphilus sp. HI0066 | reverse complement strand
TCTCTCCTACACAGATGCGTATTTTGAGTCGCTTTCTGGATTAACGACGACAGGGGCAACCGTTATTACAGGCCTCGACTCACTACCAAAATCAATCTTATGGTATCGCCAACAGTTACAATGGTTTGGCGGTATGGGTTTGATCGTTCTAGCCGTCGCTGTACTGCCAATGCTCGGCATCGGTGGTATGCAGCTCTACCGTGCAGAGGCACCCGGCCCTGTGAAAGACAGCAAACTCACTCCTAGAATTACCGAAACAGCAAAAGCGCTATGGTATATCTACCTAGGATTAACCGTGTTGTGCGCTCTCGCTTATTGGAGTGCAGGCATGGAAGTATTCGATGCCGTTGCCCACAGTTTCTCAACCATTGCGATTGGTGGCTACTCAACACATGACCTAAGTATCGGCTATTACAACAACGTACATATCGAACTTGTTGCGATCTTTTTCATGTTCATTTCTGGCATCAACTTCGCACTGCATTTTGCGGCGCTTCGTTCCAATAGCCCGATCATCTATTGGAAAGATGCAGAATTCAGATTTTACACCGGTGTCATTTTCTTAGTTTCCATCATCACGATTGCGACGCTCTACCACACTAGCACCTACGACCCTGGCACATCATTCGTAAAAGGTTTATTCGAGGTGGTATCCATTGCCACTACAACGGGTTTCTCAACGGCTGATTTTGCCAACTGGCCTTTTGTATTACCGTTTTTACTCTTCGTTGTCGCTTTCATCGGCGGCTGCGCAGGATCAACTGGCGGGGGCATGAAAGCCATTCGCGTGATGCTGATATTCAAACAGGGCATGCGCGAGATAAAGCGCTTGATTCACCCTAATGCGGTGATTCCTGTAAAAGTAGGCAAGAAAGCCGTACCTGATCGGGTTATCGAAGCCGTATGGGGTTTCTTCTCCCTGTACGTATTCTCATTCGTTGTGCTTTTGTTACTGCTTCTCGCAAGCGGTTTAGATCAAGTAACTGCATGGTCGGCAGTTGGTGCCTGCATCAATAACCTTGGACCAGGTCTGGGAGATGTCGCAGCACACTATGGCGATTTACCGACTTTTGCGAAATGGGTTCTTTGCGTAGCAATGCTAATGGGGCGTCTAGAAATTTTTACGCTATTGATTCTATTCACGCCAGCCTTCTGGCGCTCTTAAGCGCCAGAAATACCGAGCTTACGTAAACCTTTGAACACACCTTGCGTTATGTTGTCCAGCTCATGGCGCGCCTTGTGGCTAACACTACGTAAAGCGCTGATCTCATCACCATTTGCATAATAAGCATCACAAGTACGCATCGCTTTCGCAGCGGGGCTTTGTTTATCTAATTCATACCATTCGCATATTTTTTCAACTGACTGCTGAAAAGCTGACTCAAATCCATGTGTGCTAATTGATACCGTCGTTCGCTTGATGCTTTTTAACCAAGGCACGTTGATACGGAGCTCCAAGACCTCAACTGTCGCTCTACTACCTCGCTCAACACTAACACGCCGTAGACCTCGAATTGAGCCATCATCTCT
>NZ_LWFH01000263.1:0-593 GCF_001635725.1 Oleiphilus sp. HI0066 | reverse complement strand
TGTCGATTGATACGCAGACTGGAAAATGGATATACACCCTAGATAAAACAAGCCAAGCAACACAGTCTTTGGCTTTCGGCCAAACGGTCACCGAGTCATTTATCGTCAATGTCGATGACGGGAAAGGCGGCGTTGTGCCGCAATCAGTCACTATCACAATCGATGGAACGAACGATACTCCGATCATAAGTGGAACAACTCAAGGCACTGTAACCGAAGACGCTCTGCTGACCAAAAGCGGACGTTTAAACGTCCGCGATGTGGATGCTGGAGATACTCACATTTGGTTGATGAATAGCTCGGGAACAGGTAGCTATGGCAGCTTTAATATTGATGCAAAGAACGGTCAATGGACATACACGCTTGATAACTCAAATTTAGCAACCCAAGCGCTCAGCCAAGGGCAAATCGTCAAAGAAGTATTTTATGTAAGCGTTGATGATGGCAATGGAGGCATCACTACTCAGAGAGTGCTTGTCGATGTGGTCGGAAGCAACGATCGCCCAACTATTTCTGGTACAGCGAGTGGCGCTGTAACCGAAGACCAAGTTGGCACGACATCAGGTCAACTTCGTGTCCATGACCTTGATGCA
>NZ_LWFH01000262.1:0-1220 GCF_001635725.1 Oleiphilus sp. HI0066 | reverse complement strand
GCTTGTTGCCCTAATGCCGATTTCTGGAAGCTAAATATGCAAGTAATATCGCTTTTAATTTCACTTAACTTGCGGATTGACGCGTTGTATTTCATTATTCCCACCTAAATTTCTTATTTCTAACTCTAGTTTAAGAGACGAATTACGCTTTGACTATTCGATTGTGCTGACTAGCTTTTAGAGTAGTACGTAAAGCGATATTTCTCGGGGTTTTCTTTGATTATTTTTTCATATTTGGCGAGACAAGTGTTGGGATCAATGCTTGCGGTCACATTTATCCTTTTGCTCATTTTTATGAGTGGCCGTTTTATTAAGTATTTATCGCAAGCTGCCGTCGGGAATATTTCTGCTGATATTTTGTTTTTAGTCATGGCATTTCGCTTGCCAGGTTTTTTAGAGTTGATTCTTCCTCTAGGGCTTTTTATGGGAATCCTCTTGGCGTACGGACGTATGTACATGGAAAGTGAGATGACTGTCCTGCATGCCTGTGGTACAGCCAAAATAAGTTGCTTGCTTCGACTTGGGTAATCTCTGGCTTTGTTGCATTGAGTGTTGGTCTATTAACTTTGTACGTGTCGCCTGCGGGCATGGCCAAGGTAGAAAAGTTGTTTGCTGAACAAGCAAGTAAAACAGCGTTCGAGTTGCTTGTTCCGGGGCGCTTTCAGAATCTGAATATCGGAAATCGTATTACTTATGCGGGAGCATTGAGTGATGATAAGCAGACAATGTTTGATGTATTTATCGCCGAGTCTTCTGAGGATGATGCCGAGCGGCTCAACATATTGTATGCAGAAAAGGGTGTTCAGAGCGTAGATGCTGAAACCGGAGATCGATATCTTGTGCTTCACAACGGTAAACAATATCAAGGGGCTCCAGGTAATCACGACTATAGAGAGTTGTCGTTTGATACCTATGGAGTTCTTATCGCATCGCAGAGTAGCGAGCTTCGCAGAGTTAAGGAGGAAGCAATTCCGACACAAGCTCTGATTAGATCTGAGTCGAATGAGTATAGGTCTATTTTATATTGGCGTATATCGCTCGTTATCTTGATTCCAGTGGTGGCGATGATTGCTGTTGCGGTGTGCAAAGTTAACCCTAGACAAGGCAGGTATCTCCATTTGGTGCCGGCGATGCTGCTCTATATTCTTTATTTAGGTTTACTTATACTTGCTAAGAAAAAAGGTGGGGAGGGCGATCTAGATCCGCTAATCGCATTTGGT
>NZ_LWFH01000261.1:0-711 GCF_001635725.1 Oleiphilus sp. HI0066 | reverse complement strand
CAAGGACTGGAAATCCGTTCTTAATCAGTTCTATGGTAACTTCACGGTTCAGCTAGATAAAGCTGAAGCCGCCAACGATGGTATGCGCAGTAACGATCCGGTTGAAACGGGTATCCCTTGTGGAAATTGCGGGCGCAATATGCAAATTCGTACAGCTAGTACCGGTGTGTTTTTGGGTTGCTCTGGTTATTCCTTGCCGCCAAAAGAGCGCTGCAAGAATACAATGAACCTTGTCCCCGGTGACGAAGTCGCGAGCGCAGACGATGATGAAGGCGAGTCTAAGCTACTTCGTCAGAAGCGCCGTTGTAAAATTTGTGGTACTTCTATGGAAAGCTATTTGATTGATGAGAATCGAAAGCTTCACGTGTGCGGGAATAATCCAGATTGCGAAGGTTACGAAGTAGAGGAAGGGAAGTTCCATATTAAGGGCTACGACGGGCCAACACTTGAATGTGATAAGTGTGGTTCGGAGATGCAACTTAAATCAGGCCGTTTCGGCAAATACTTTGGTTGTACCAACGAAGAGTGTAAGAATACACGTAAATTATTGAGAGACGGGAATCCAGCGCCACCTAAGATGGATCCTGTCCCAATGCCAGAGCTTCAATGTCAGAAAGTCGATGATACGTATATCTTGCGCGATGGTGCTGCAGGCTTATTCTTGGCGGCCAGTAAGTTCCCTAAGAACAGAGAGACCCGTCCACCTTTACT
>NZ_LWFH01000260.1:0-789 GCF_001635725.1 Oleiphilus sp. HI0066 | reverse complement strand
CACGTATTAGTGTGCATCAATGGTGTCTTCGGTGGTCGTATGACTGAGGTTGCTAAACGTGCCGGCGCTAAAGTGACCACGCTCGAGTTCGATTGGGGCACAGAAGTTGATCCAGCCAAAGTAGAAGAAGCACTTGCCGCAGATGATAGTATTTCGATGCTTGCGTTTGTTCATGCTGAAACATCAACAGGCGTTCGCTCAGACGCTAAAACCTTATGCGAAATCGCACGTAAGCATGACTGCTTAACGATTGTTGATGCCGTGACCTCATTGGCAGGTATTGAATTACGTGTAGATGATTGGGGTATTGATGCGATCTACTCAGGCACACAAAAATGTCTGTCCTGTGTACCTGGTATTTCACCCGTTAGCTTTAGCGAAAAAGCCGTCGCAAAAATCCAGAGCCGTGAACACACCAATGATTCTTGGTTCTTAGATCTGAAACTAGTCATGGCTTATTGGGAACAAAGTGAAGCGCAACCTAAGCGTGCGTATCACCACACCGCACCAGTAAATAGCTTGTATGCATTGCATGAGTCGCTACTTATGGTGAAAGAGGAAGGCCTCGAAAATGCTTGGGCTCGCCACGCGAAACATCATAATGCGCTTGTTGCAGGTTTGAGTGTACTGGGTATTGAACTCATTGTTGCGGAAGAGTATCGCTTACCTGAATTGAATACCCTGAAGATTCCAGAAGGTGTGGATGACGCGGCTGTTCGTACTGCATTGCTTAGCCAATTCGATCTTGAGATCGGCGCGGGCCTTGGCAAGTTTGCAGACAACGCTTGG
>NZ_LWFH01000259.1:0-829 GCF_001635725.1 Oleiphilus sp. HI0066 | reverse complement strand
CCTCCAACATTGTTTGATTACCTGCCAGCGAACGCACTTATGGTAATCGATGAATCGCATGTTACCGTCCCTCAGATTGGGGCAATGTATAAAGGCGATCGATCTAGAAAAGAAACTCTAGTCGAATATGGTTTTCGCTTACCTAGTGCTCTTGATAATCGACCGATGCGCTTTGATGAATGGGAGAGAATCTGCCCACAGACAATTTTTGTTTCGGCCACGCCTGCGAAATACGAAGAAGAGCATGCAGGGCAGGTCGTTGAACAGGTTGTGCGGCCGACAGGGCTTCTCGATCCAATTTTAGAGGTTCGTCCAGCTACAACGCAGGTTGATGATTTGCTCGGGGAGATTCATAAATCTGTTGAGGCAGGTGATCGAGTGCTTGTTACGACGCTTACCAAACGGATGGCAGAAGATCTAACGGATTACCTAATGGAGCATGGCGTTAAGGTTCGATATTTACACTCCGACATTGATACCGTAGAAAGAGTCGAAATTATTCAAGACTTACGCAAGGGCGTATTTGATGTATTGATTGGTATTAATTTGCTTCGGGAAGGTTTGGATATGCCTGAAGTAGCTCTTGTCGCGATTTTAGATGCGGACAAAGAGGGGTTTCTAAGATCTGATAGATCGCTAATTCAAACGATCGGTCGGGCAGCGCGAAATATAAATGGTAAAGCAATTTTGTATGCAGATCGTGTGACGGGTTCAATGCAGCGTGCTATGGATGAAACCGAGCGACGAAGAGCAAAACAAGAAGAGTACAACAAAGAGAATGGTTTGACGCCCAAATCGCTCAACAAATCTGTTGGAGATATCATGGAGG
>NZ_LWFH01000258.1:0-623 GCF_001635725.1 Oleiphilus sp. HI0066 | reverse complement strand
GATCTGTGTAGCGAGAACGGCCGTCAAGGCGAGACACGCTAGTGTAATGACGCTTTTTCTTAACCAGCTTCCTCTGTGAACGGTTTGTTCTTCCTCGTAATAGAAGTCTATGCGTTGAGGTGCATCGTCGGCAGATGGTTTTATTAGCTCATCATTAGTGTGGGATGTTTTTTGAGGCTCTAGATCTAAGCTGGGTTCTTGCTTAAGAGGCCTCGTTGGCGTGTCGTCTTTTAATATCTGGGCTGTCCATTCTTCGTCTTTGCTATCAGCCACTTCTGAGTGGTGTGCAGCTTCAGATGAGAATGCGTGTGCGCCTGAGCTATCAATTTCTTTTAAAGAATCGCTAAGCTGAGAATCATCGAATAAAGACTGTTTCTTTGCGCTCTCTTTCTCGTCATCAGAATCTTCAAAGATAAGCTCTTCGTCATCGGTCTCGTGAGTATGTGATTCGTGTTCTGTGCTTGGTGTTGGAATTTCGCTTGGTGTGTCATCTTGCGATTTAAGCGTTTCATTTCCGTTCTGAGGGATTAGGTAAGCGACAGCATCAAATACTTCCATGCAAGCTCCGCAGCGGACTTTGCCAGCGGCTGCAGAGAGTTGCTTTTCGCTTACTTCGAAAGTTG
>NZ_LWFH01000257.1:0-782 GCF_001635725.1 Oleiphilus sp. HI0066 | reverse complement strand
ATTTTTGAGAACCCTATAATGCTGTTAAGCGGAGTGCGAATTTCGTGACTCATATTGGCCAAGAATTCTGTTTTTGCCTTGTTTGCTTTGATCGCTTTTTTACGCGCTAGATCGAGTTCGACGTTCTGAATTTCGATGGTTTCGAGCGTTTCTCGTAAGTCTTGCGTGTTTTGTTCAATTTCTTCACGCACATCATTTTTATAACGATAGATTTGACTGCTAATTTCAGTTAGCAATTGCTCATGATCGTGGAGATCTTCTGATTCAAGTTGAGGGAAAATGGGAGACGATGACCCTTTGTTTGCAGAGATCAGAGCCTCTTTAATACGAGCAATGACATGTCGAACTTGCTGTAGTAAATACTTCGCCATAAGGATCGATATCAAGCTAGAAAAGATAAAAATAATTACCGCAGTTTTGATGACCTTTTCTTGCTGAGCTTGCAGGCTCGTCCGATCAACTAAGGCAATCAGCCACGATTGTTGTGGTTCGCCACTAGCGCTCTGCATTGGTAGTGTTTCGATGTATACGGCTAGGTTCCCGAGGCTAATGATCTGTGTGCCTGTAATAGGGAATCTATTTGGATTAATAGGCGGAGTGCTGTCATCGCCGACGTGCGCGATAACTGCTCGTTCTTCATTAATCAAAGTGAGATGGCTGACTTCGGGCGATAATAAGAGGTTTTTTAGTTGATCTTGGTAGTAGGGGCGGTCGTATTGCTGTCGAGATGAAATTGCAATTNTTGTACTGAATATCAGCTGATATATTGAATTTTCATAGCT
>NZ_LWFH01000256.1:0-1267 GCF_001635725.1 Oleiphilus sp. HI0066 | reverse complement strand
CCATACTCTTTTATTGATGTAGCGCCGATTCTTGCGGAGCAAGGTTTTGTTGTAAGAGCGATTTTATTAGCGGGTCATGGAACGCGTCCGGCTGACTTGTTGTGGGCAAGCGAACGCGATTGGCAAAAGAGCATTGATCAACATGTAGCTTTGCTCAAAAAAGAATTCGACGAAGTGTGGCTGGGTGGTTTTTCTACTGGTGCAAATCTAGTGACTAGCGTTTCTCTTGAAGATGAAAGCATTAATGGTTTATTGCTTTATGCGCCAGCATTTCACCCTACCAGTAATCTGGTTCGCTTCTCTTCTTTTGCCTCTTATTTTATTGATTGGGTGGATGTTGACCCTGAAGAAAATATCGCACGCTATGATTCGCTGACGGCTCAGGCTGCTGCGTCCTACTACGCAACTGTTGAGTCATTGAATGATGAACTAGTGCGAAATGCGTTTGATCGACCTGCAATGTTGATTCTTAGCGAGGCAGACAGCGTGGTAGATAGCCAAGCTGTGGCAAATACCTTTCATGAAAAATTTACTAACGAAGATAGTCGACTAATTTGGTTTGGAGAGCCTCTACATATTAATGATGCGCGAGTTCATGTCCTAAATGCAAAGGTGCCAGAAATGCGCGTTAGCTCAATATCACACATGGGACCTTTGTTTTCTCCTATGAACCCTTATTACGGTGAGAAAGGCGAGTATCGGCATTGTAATAACGGCCAAGGGGTGGAAGTTTCATTGTGCCAAAACGCAACGCAAGTGTGGTACTCGGCATACGGTTATCAGGAAGCAGGTAAGCTTCATGCTCGCTTGACCTTTAATCCTCATTTTAATGAGACGAAAAGTCAGCTCTCTGATTTTTTGAGATAGTGTGCTGCTAGCGGGTTTTCCAGCAGCACACAGACGAGATTACAAATTCATGCAGTTCGCATAGTAGGTCGTTGTTGCTGGCCAGTCTGAAAAAATACCGATGATGCCAACGTCTTTCGCTAGCACATCGAGCACTTCATACATGTCTCCATCAGTATCAATGACGTCAGGATTACCAGTGCTGCCGTTCGTTGTTTGGTAGTACCAACCACCATTGTTTTTCAGCAGTCCAGATCGCTCAATCGTCCAAGTGATAAGGTCTAATCCTGCTTGTTTGGCATTCATTGCATAGTCAGACGGGATAATTTCGCCATGCGCGTTAACCTCGAGCAACATCCACATCGGAGGGGCGAGTACATTGACGCCATCAGCTACCCAAGACTCCATTTCAGCAAGGCTG
>NZ_LWFH01000255.1:0-858 GCF_001635725.1 Oleiphilus sp. HI0066 | reverse complement strand
AGACGAACTAAAGGCCTGATTATGGAAACTAAAACCAAGAAACCTGGGTTTCTCGCACGACTCTTTTTCGGTTCAGCACTTGCTTTTGGCGCAAGCCAAGCAGCGGCTGACAACTGCTACATCATGGTTCACGGCCATGGAACAGACGGCTCATTCAAAAGCGGCACAAACCAACCTGCTTTAGATTATTGGAGCAACTACAACTTTAGCGAGTATGCTGGAAACAGCGCGATCACCGAGCTTATTGCTGGTTCAACAGATAACTACGCAATTGTCGGCTACAACTCTACAGACGAAGCGGGCTATCAATGGTGGCGCGATGAAGCGGCAGGTGAAATTGCACGTCAAATCATTGCAATTCGCCAAGGTAATGGCGATGGCTACATTCACCCTGAAGCGAACACACAATGTGCTGCCAATGACACTTTCTGGGTAGTTAGCCACAGCCAAGGCGCAACGGAAATGATGTACATTGCGGGCAACGCACTAGCGGGCTCTCCAAACTACAACACGGCCTACACACCTTCAGGTGGTGTGTCTGTAAATTTCGACGCTGCGATGTCAGGTCTGGCAGGCATATTCACACTTGGTGGAGCAATCGGTGGAACCGAAGGTGCTGACCGCGTATGTAATGGCAACTGGCTTGATAGTATTATCAACTTCGCATTCCTAGGCCAAGACTGTAATGCTAGCGTAGAGTGGTTACAAACATTCGACTCTTATGCTGTGAAGAGCTACATCGGTTCTAACCTAGGCGCACCAATCTACGTGATGGGTGGTTATAAGGGCTTCCCAGGCCTTGAAGGCGCTTCGTCTGGCTTAATCAAGGGTGAAGATGATGGCTACATCAACCTTGCA
>NZ_LWFH01000254.1:0-754 GCF_001635725.1 Oleiphilus sp. HI0066 | reverse complement strand
TTTATTAGTGGTAAGTCATGGAGATGCAGATCATGCCGGCGATAGCGACTGGGTTGTTAAGACCTTAAGGCCGCGAGAAATCGTAAGTGGTGAGCCTGATAGACTCAAAACTAAGACAAACACAGAGAGTTGTCTTGTCGGGCAAACGTGGGGCGCTTCTAATATTAGTGTCGAAGTGCTTTGGCCCCTCGATGTATCTGGTTTGTCAAAAAATAGCAACGCGCGCTCTTGTGTTCTCAAGGTGACTTTCTACGATACGTCGTTTTTGTTAATGGGGGATATAGAAGGGGAAGAAGAGTTTGATTTTGTTCGTCACTACTACGAAAACAATAAAATAGATCTTCTAGATGCAGACGTTCTTATTGCGGGGCATCACGGTGCATTTAAGGCGAGCAATCATGCTTTCTTGAAGCATGTTCAACCTGGATATGTCGTTTTTTCTGCTGGCTATGCAAACCGATTTAATCATCCGCATGCGAGCGTATTGGAAAGGATAAATTCTCACGCAGCAAATCCATTGATTACTTATGAAAGCGGAGCCATTTTTTTCGATGTCACTGATCGAGGACTTAGTGTTACAAGGACAAGAAGTGATGCAAATAACTATTGGCTCCTACCTTAATTCACAGATTTCTGAAACGTTACCAATTGAATAGGGGGGCAGACTTCTCAAACACTGGGTTTATGATAAAGTACCGACATTCGGCACTGTTGCTGTTATAAAAAAATTAAAGCGGCCTCGCTTCTTAGGAGA
>NZ_LWFH01000253.1:0-732 GCF_001635725.1 Oleiphilus sp. HI0066 | reverse complement strand
AGTATGGCCATACACAATATGAAAGTGTGGTTGATAACTCATGCCTGTGCTCCGAAGATTTAACCGAGCTAACTGTAGACCATCGACTACAAAGGCAATCGACACATCTAGATCCCGTGCCTGTTCTTTCACCTAAACAACATTAACGGGACTTGATAGAGAAATTCCCAATGCCCTATGCTCCTTCTATTTCACTTTGCACAATTCACCTTATTACGCTTCTGTTGTTGCATTGGGATTAATGCGTAGCTATAAAATCACGACTATAGAGAAAACATCGCATGACACTACCGAGGGTATTACCATGAATTTCCATTTCTCAATTTCTTGGGTTTCATTGGCCATACTACTTTCTGCAGCTCTGGTAGGGAGCGTTCATGCAGATGAATCTGGCAATGTTACTGAACATAAAAAGATTGAAGTTGATCTCAACGTAAATAAAGAAGATCCAGATACCAGCCTTAAGCGCATGGAAATTATTGAAAAGGCCTTATCGAGCGATCTAATACAAAAGAAACGATCGCTCGTTAAGACGATCGAAAATGACTACAACCAGAAGATCATCGAATTATTGAACGCAACTGTTTCACCTCTTTCGAAACATAGGGTGATCACTCATATCGAAGTTAACTTTTTCTCGCCTGAATTTGAGAATGAAGTACGTGCTAGCAATAAGGTCGCGGTATCAATAATTTTGAAGAAAGCCACATTTGGTAATTGGCAGAATCAGAA
>NZ_LWFH01000252.1:0-745 GCF_001635725.1 Oleiphilus sp. HI0066 | reverse complement strand
CGAGAATTGAACCGACCGCAGGCTTACAGATTTCACAACCGATACCGCGACCATGTTTTTCAAGCAGCGCGTCAAAACTTTTGATTTCTTCGACTTTAATAATGTGGAAGAGCTCTTGGCGAGAATAAGCAAAGTGTTCACAAATATCTTTATTGACCTCTACGCCGCGTTTTTCTAGTTCGCTATCAACGACGTTTTTCAATAAGGCCGCACAACCACCACAACCGGTGCTTGCTTTAGTACATGATTTCACCGAGCCAAGATCACAGTTGCCCGCATCCATTGCATCAACAATGTCGCCCTTAGAGACGTTGTGACAAGAACATACCGTCGCAGTCGCTGGTAAAGCATCAGCACCTAGCGCAGGCGCAGCATCGCTCGTAGAAGGAAGAATTAAACTTTCTGGTTTTTCAGGAAGGTCGATACCATTTAAAGCATACTGAAGAAGAGTATCGTAGTCTGAAGTGTCACCTATTAGCACCGCACCAATAAGTAGCTTTTTGTCTGCATCAACAACGATCTTCTTGTAAACACCTTCAGGTTGATTTTCATAGGTGTAACTCAAAGCACCTTCTGTGCGAGCATGAGCGTCACCAATAGAGCCTACGTCGACTCCCATCAACTTGAGTTTGGTGCTCATATCTGCACCCTCAAACTTCAAATCACCTTCTGCAAGATGGCTCGCCGCGACGCGCGCCATGGTATAGCCAGGGGCAACTAAACCAAAAATAAAGTTACTCCAAAG
>NZ_LWFH01000251.1:0-1127 GCF_001635725.1 Oleiphilus sp. HI0066 | reverse complement strand
CATAAAAAGCGGTTCGTTGATCACTGCGCGTTATGCGATTGAGCAGAACAGAGATGTTTATGCTGTACCGGGCTCTCCTAAGTCACTAAATAGCCAAGGCTGTAATTATTTGATTAGAGAAGGTGCGCGATTAGTTGGATCTATTGAAGACCTGATCATTGACTTACATAAAGACTTGAACGTGAGTGGCCTTACATTAAAAGGGGTTGCGGATTCGGCCCACGATGAGGCGCAAAATGTGAGCGATGCAGCGCAATTGGTTCTCAGTGCAGTAGGGAGTGATACGATCAGCTTTGATGATTTATTTGAGCGTTTAGAGATGAGTTTTGAACACTTATCCGAGCACTTATTAGAGCTAGAGTTAGCTGGGCTGATCAGTTCCGTTTCTGGTGGTTATCAGCTAGGTTCTTAAGTAGAATGCCCCTCGTTTTTAGATCGACTGTTTCGTTCATGCAACAGCATTAATGATTGATATTTAAAGAGGGATCCTCATGCAAAGAGCATTTGATTGGAAAGCTAGTCTAGCCGCCGAGGTCATGCAATTGGGAGGCGTTGTGGCTTATCCTACCGAGGCTGTTTGGGGCTTAGGTACTGATCCATATCAAGAACGAGCTGTTAAAAGGATTCTTACATTAAAGCAGCGACCACAAGAGAAAGGCTTAATTCTAATTTCAGGCCAAGCAGAGCATTTTCTTCCGTATCTTGAAGGCTTGCCAGAAGAGTTAGTTCGACGTTTCTTTACACAGCAAGACCGACCAACGACTTGGCTCGTGCCAGATATCCATAATCGGGTTCCACCATGGGTGAAAGGCGAACATTCATCAGTAGCAATGCGGTTAACAACGCACCCTCCATGTGTTGCCTTATCGAAACATTTTGGCGGGGTAGTTGTGTCAACTTCAGCTAATCCAGCAAGCAAACTTTCCGCGATGAGTTTAAGTGAGGTTCACAATTACTTTCGCGGTCGTCTAGAGTTTTGTTATCAAGCGTCACTTGGTGGTGGACAAAGTGCTTCTCAGATCAAGGATCTTGAGTCAGGAAAGGTGTTGCGCGTATGAATATGTTAGAGCAAGTAAAAGCGTATCTATTGGATTTACAAGATCGCATTTGTGCCGACCTTGAGAGAG
>NZ_LWFH01000250.1:0-909 GCF_001635725.1 Oleiphilus sp. HI0066 | reverse complement strand
CAGATACATGTTCACTTTGGAGCTCCGGTGTCGCTTGATGGAACAAACGCCCATGGGCAAGACATCTATGGTCAGTTTGCTTCAAAGATAGATCGCGAAATGCATTGCAGTTATCGCGTGTTTCCAATTAATTCATTATGCGACAAGTTAGTCCATAATAATTACGCTCCTCCAGCAGATCTGGCAGAAGAAGAACAAACCAGTTTAACAGTTTTAAATAAACGCCTTTCAGTCACGATTGAAGACAATTTGATTAATGATCTAGCCAAACAGGTCATCCAAAACTACGCTCAAGCGAGTATCCTCCAGCGCGCTGCATTAAAAGTGTAAGTTTGATTGGGAAATAAGTGGTTTTAAACCTACACTTTGGTAGACTCCGCAGCGCTATTCATTGACCATTTGGTTACCAAACAGGATTCGCCATGAACCGCCTTTTTGTTCAAAATTTAACAGTCATCGACTTCTCATATTTCGACGCTCAACGCGGCATTATGGGAGAAAGCTGGATTGTTGATATTGAATTGCAGGGCGAGCTTGATGATCAAGGTATGGTGTTTGATTTTGGTGACGTTAAAAAGCAAATTAAACAACTCATAGATACCGAAGTTGATCATCGTTTTGTTATCTCAACACAGTTGAAAAACCTGTCGATCGAGCAATCTCAGCATAAAGTCCGTCTAAATTGGGATTCTCAGCTCGGTCACTTTGAACATGAGTCGCCGAAAGACTCTGTCGTGTTGCTTGACGCCAAAACAGTCAACACGAAAAGCATCTCTAAATACCTTGAAGATAAGATCCTAGATGTACTGCCAAGCAATGTGACTGGCGTTACGCTTAAGCTTTATGAAGAGCAAATCGAAGGTGCGTATTATCATTACAGCCNCGGATTAAAGAAACACTTAGGCAATT
>NZ_LWFH01000249.1:0-1101 GCF_001635725.1 Oleiphilus sp. HI0066 | reverse complement strand
CTGCGTCTACAATCAAGAAGGGGGGGAGCAGGGAAATGAAAGTGCTTATTGGCGTTGCCATAGCAGGCGCAGTTGGCGCACTGTTACGTTTCGGTGTCACTCTTCTTGTCGGCCAGCGTTTTTTCCCTTGGGCGACTCTTTCCGTCAATGTTGTTGGGTCGTTTTTGATGGGAGTAGCTTATGTTGCGATTGTCGAAAAAGCTATTATTCACCCAGACTTGAAACCTGTCATTATGGCGGGAGGCCTTGGTGCTTTCACGACCTTTTCCGCGTTCTCTCTAGAGGTGTGGGCTTTCATTGAGAAAGGTGCGCTTTCGTATGCGCTACTTTATATTTTTAGTTCAGTGTTGTTGTCTATTACGGCACTGTGGTTGGGTATCGTAATTAGTCGTTACTGCCTCGCATAAAGAATTGAACAAAATTAAACGAAGTTGATTAGTCATGTTAGATCCAAAACTTATTCGTAGCGACGCTCAAGCAATTGCAGAGCGCCTTAAAATCAAAAAATATGAGCTTGATGTAGCCGGATTTGAAGCTTTAGAAGAAAGACGTAAAGCGATTCAAGTGGAAACTGAGACCTTGCAAAGCGAGCGTAATGCCCGTTCGAAGGGAATTGGTAAAGCTAAAGCGGCCGGCGAAGATATTGCACCACTAATTGCTGAAATGGATAAGATGGGCGCTGCTTTAGAAGAGAAAAAAGCCGAGCTTAAAGTTCTTCAAGATGAGATAAATGCGTTGTTAGCTGGAATGCCAAACATTCCTGACGAAGAGGTTCCTACTGGTAACGACGAAAATGATAACGTCGAAGTCGCTGTTTGGGGCGAACCAACTACGTTTGATTTTGAAGTGAAGGATCATGTTGCGTTAGGCGAAGGCTTGGGCAAATTAGATTTCGAAACAGCAAGTAAGCTAACCGGATCGCGCTTTGTATTGATGCGTGGCGCCTTAGCTAAATTACATCGTGCTCTTGCTCAATTTATGCTTGATACGCATACCGAGACTAATGGCTATGAAGAGCTATACCTGCCGTACATCGTCAATGACGAGTCTTTGTACGGTACCGGTCAGTTGCCAAAATTTGCAGAAGATTTATTTAAGCTC
>NZ_LWFH01000248.1:0-1301 GCF_001635725.1 Oleiphilus sp. HI0066 | reverse complement strand
TAACTGGGAAGGGTTGCATACAACTGAAGAGCAGAAGGCGATTTTTGAAGCCTTGAGTGAGGCAAAGCAAATGGGTGACCAATATGGCCAAGAGTTGGGAAAGAACCATGCCATTAAAATCTTGAACCAGGCTAGAGACTTATATAGTAAAGGCGAGCTGTTTCAAAATAGAGATCAGGAAGATTAGTGTAATGAAAGAATTAGCCAGGAAAATGTACTTCTTGATTTACAGCGACGATATAGAGGGTTTAAAGGCTGAGTTAGAGAAGGAGCCCGAATTACTATTTGGGACGCATCAGTCCGAAACCTGGTTAAATCTAGCTGCACACTATGGCCGCGTGGATATGATTCACCTTTTAACCGATATGGGATTGGAGGCAGATGGGGATAATGGAAAGATCTCTGTACTCACATCAGCGTTACGCGGAGAAGCCAAATCTATGGAGGCGTTCGAATTACTTTTAACACTTGGAGCCAAAGTTGATGGAGTGAGATCCCGCGATTACCCGATTGCTACAGCTATTTCTTACGATAACTTTGAAGCGTTTACCATTCTCTTAGATCGAGGAGCGAGGACGGATATTCATTGGGGGCACTTTAACTACAACCCCATGACCTATGCACAATCCTTTGGTGAAGAACGGCAGCGCTTTGTTGATGAGCTAGTACGGCGTGGCGTGCCAGTGGAACTGCCACAAGAACCCCAAGAAAACGTGCAAGAGGCTAGTGTAAGCAACTCAGAAGACGCAAAAGACTTTTATACGATTCTCAAGCAGTATTATGGCGAGTTTGAAGGAAGGCAAATAACACGCATTGTCGCTAAATCAAATATTGCCGTTCGTCATATTAAAGCGTATGACCAGTCCTGCCAGATCTTGGTGAGTGATGGGATGAGGCATGCTATTCGATCGGGCATTCCGTCCGAGATCATGTTGCTCTGGCCTTTTACCGATAAGCTTTCTCCAGATTCCATCAAAGACAGTACTGCCGCATGGCCTTTCAATTTTTTACTGAACCTAGCCGAGAATTTGGTGGAAATAGAAGGACTTGTTCACGGAGATTTTTTTACGATCGATCTAGGAGAACCTATCACTGAGGGCTCGAAACTCTCAGTGCTGCTTGTCTTGCGTGAACGCACGCATTTCGAAGAAAGTGGCGTTACAGGAAATCTGTATAAAATTATCCCAATCCATGCCGAAGAGTTTGCTTTCTATCAAGAGCACGGAGCGCAAGCTTTGTTTCAGGTATTCGAAAAAAATGATGTGCCAATGACGATTGACCTAGCGAGAAAGAGCGTTGTG
>NZ_LWFH01000247.1:0-1514 GCF_001635725.1 Oleiphilus sp. HI0066 | reverse complement strand
GGTTGTGGACAGAATCAACAAGGTTAAACAATTTCGCTTGAATAGCCCTAAGGATCAAACAGTTAAAAAAGCAAGTACACCTTACTTATTCGGAGAGATTAGATTAAGTGATACAGGAGACTCTATAGCAATACCAAAAGTTTCTTCCGAAAGAAGGCTCTATGCGCCAATATCTTTTGTCGATCATGATGTTATTCTCAATAACACAGTTCAATTCATCCCTAACGGTTCACTATATGAATTTGGACTAGTTCAATCCACGATGCATATGGCTTGGATGAGATCAGTAGCAGGACGAATGAAAAGTGATTACCAATACTCTATTAAAATAGTATTCAATAATTTTCCATTCCCAATTAACCCGACAGACAAACAAATTTCAAACGTCGAAAATAAGGCTCGAACTATTTTAGATACGCGATCAAAATATATTGGCGATTCACTGGAAGATCTTTATGATCCGTTAACAATGCCTGCTGATCTGTTTAAAGCCCATCAAGAACTAGATAAATCCGTAGACGCTCTTTACACTAAGAAAAAGTTTAAGAGCGAAGCTAATAGAGTTGCGTTCCTATTCGACAAATATCAGGAAGCAGCAAGTTTTTTACCCTAAAGCAAATAAAAAGTAGAGAGTTTTTGAGAACGGGGGCGTTTTTTAACACGGGTCTACGTCCCTGCATAATCACTCTACATTTTAATCTAGAGCTTTATCTAACATAAACGCTTGAATTTTCTCCAAAGGCTCTCTCAAACGCTCTACATCGGCAATGACATAGCGCGCGGTAATATCACCCGATGTTGAGTGATTAACCAAGCTTTTAAGTGCGTACTGAGAGATATCTAAGCTTTCGGCAACCGTTGTAAAGGTTCTTCGTAAATCGTGATAGGTAAACTGTATTCCTGTTTCCTCGATCACTTTATCCATTAAGTAGTTAAACGAATCAATATAGCCATGTTTTGAGCGCTCGCTCGCGAACACATAGCCTTTCTTACGCCGTTTAATTTGCCCCTTAAACAAGTCTCTTGCGTGATCTGTTAATGGCAGTGTTAATGGTCTTCCACTTTTCGTTTCCTGAATCGTGAACGTCTTTTGTTTGAAGTTGATATCCTCAATTTTAAGCTTCGCCATTTCCCTACGACGAACCCCATGCAGTAAAACAAGCTGGAAATAAAAACCAGCAGCTCTCTGGCCGTAAAAAGAGGACTCGGTTAGGGCTCGCATTGCGGCAAACCAATCCTTCATATCAGAGGTTTCAATTTTATTCTCTCGCACTACATCTTTATTCCAAGTGCGCGTATGCGATAAGCGCTTAACAGGGTTATCAGAGAACATGCTTTCACCATTCCCTTTTTCATACTGACCATTGGCGAAATTAAACAGCGCCCCGAGTATCTTCATTACCTTGTTGGCAGCAGAAGGGGACTTTTTGCTTATCTGGAGGTGCCGTTCACTGACCTTATCGCGTGTAATTTCGACCATTGGACTATCAGCCCAATCAACAAAGTGCTTATCA
>NZ_LWFH01000246.1:0-841 GCF_001635725.1 Oleiphilus sp. HI0066 | reverse complement strand
ATACCTCTGTTGTGCTGTTGTTGGCGTCTACTTCAGAACTTGCTTGGTTGTCCGCTAATTATGGTGATGAGTCGGTTCATGCATTTGGCTTGCCCCTTTTATCTGTTGAAGAGGTAAAAGCATTCATCGAGCAAGGTTTGTCTAGCGTAGGTTTTAGCTCGACTCTTTCTATTCCTGAAGCATCGGTAGAGCGTTTGCATATAAAAACCCAAGGTCTAGTTTCTGAGGTTCAAAGGCATATGGGGGCAGTGTTATTTAACTCGACTGATGACGCAGTCGTGGTTGAGTCACAACGTTCCCAGCCGAGACTACCTGCGTTTGCACTAGTTACTATTGTGTTGATCTTGATGGCTTCATTTTTATTTGTCGCGCAGCAGCACAATTTATTCTCGGGTATGGCGCAGCAAGAGTTTGCTAGTGAAAGCGTTGTGATAGATGAAGAAGCTCAGCGTGAGCGTTTAGCTCGATTGGATGAAGCGTTGCGACAAAGTGAGAAGTTTGATGTGGTGCAAGAAGCGGTAGTTGTTGAGAATGAATCTTCGCTAGCTGTTAATGAGACCTTGGCGGCTGAAAATGTAGCGAGTGATGATTTGCTAGAGACAAAAGAGTCTGCCAAAGAGGACTCTGATTTAGTCGGGTCGAAAGGTGCGCAGTCTGACGATCCAGTCCTAGCGAATGAAAAGAATAACGATGCAGCTGATACTGATTCAGGCGTCACTGCATTAGAGTCGAGCGTGAAGCCTGAGTCTGAGGTTGTTCGGACAAGCACGGAAAATCTTGGTACTGATATGCCTGAAGATAAAGTCATAAAGGTATCGGTGAAAAAAAGCCAAGAAGATTC
>NZ_LWFH01000245.1:0-766 GCF_001635725.1 Oleiphilus sp. HI0066 | reverse complement strand
TGGACAATTAACGAGTTTCACGGCGATTCGTGCGGGAGATAAGCCAGATTTAGAAGTTGATTTCCAAATGCCAGGTGAGCACAACGTCCTTAATGCATTGGCAGCCATTGCTGTTGCAACAGACGAAGGCGTTGCTGATGATGCAATCTTGTCGGCTTTAGCAGATTTTCAAGGCGTGGGACGTCGCTTCCAGTTGCAAGGTAATTTCCAGATTGAAGAGAAGTCGTTCATGTTGGTGGATGACTATGGGCATCATCCGAGTGAAGTGGGCGTGACCATAAAAGCTATTCGCGATGGTTGGCCTGAAAAACGTTTAGTGATGGTGTTTCAACCACACCGTTATAGCCGAACGAGTGACCTGTATGAAGACTTCGTACGCGTCCTGTCAGAGGTTGATGTGCTGATCATGTTGGATGTTTACGCCGCGGGTGAAAAGCCAATTCCAGGAGCAGATAGTCGCGCGCTTTGTCGAAGTATCCGTCAGCGTTCTGGCTTAGATCCGATCTATGTCGAGGATACGGAAGAGCTCGAATCTGTGCTTTTAAATCTCTTAGATGAAAACGACCTCGTAGTAACGCAAGGTGCTGGTAATGTAGGACAGATTAGTCTGAGCCTTGCTCAGTCATTTAAAGCGAAGGAGGGGGCATGACAACATCGTTTATCGCAGATTCAGCCCTCGTTGAGTCTTTAGGTAAAGTAGCGGTCGTTTGTGGGGGTTGTTCTGCCGAGCGCGAAGTATCACTCAATAGCGGTGAAGCGGTTTATC
>NZ_LWFH01000244.1:0-905 GCF_001635725.1 Oleiphilus sp. HI0066 | reverse complement strand
TACTTGATTGCCGTCAGAAACCAAACGAGAGTCGTAAACCTTCGTGTCAGTCGCCTTACAAAACGGACAATGCATGAGGAATCAACCCTGACAGTTATGCGTAAACTGGCAAACGCGAGCAAATTGCTTGCACTTTTTCGCGTGTTGCGTTGATGACAGAGTCGTCCTCTGGATTGGCAACTAACGCGTCAATCACATCACAAATCCATGAAGCTAATTCAGAACAATCTTTCGACTGAAAACCTCGACTTGTAATAGCTGGCGTACCAATACGCAATCCACTCGTTACAAATGGAGAACGAGGATCGTTTGGAACCGAGTTCTTGTTTACTGTAATGTGAGCACGACCTAATGCTGCGTCAGCGTCTTTGCCCGTTACATCTTTATCAATCAAATCAAGCAAGAAGAGGTGGTCATCAGTACCGCCAGACACAATTTTGTAGCCACGCTCTAAAAATACAGAAACCATCGCTTGTGCATTTTTAACGACTTGCTGCTGATATGTTTTAAACTCTTCTGACATCGCTTCTTTGAAGCACACTGCTTTCGCAGCAATCACGTGCATCAATGGTCCACCCTGACTTTCAGGGAAGACGGCAAAGTTCAGCTTTTTGTTCAGCTCTTCGTCATCATTTGCCAAAATCAAACCACCACGAGGGCCTCGTAGCGTTTTATGCGTCGTTGTAGTCACGACATCTGCAATACCAACAGGACTTGGGTAAACACCGCCAGCAACAAGACCCGCTATATGCGCCATATCAACAAACAAGTACGCACCCACTTCGTCTGCAATTGCTCTGAAACGCTTCCAGTCAACAACAAGAGAATAGGCTGAAAAACCAGCGATAATCATTTTAGGCTTGTGCTCACGCGCAAGAGCCTCAACTTGATCGTAATCAATCTCA
>NZ_LWFH01000243.1:0-1213 GCF_001635725.1 Oleiphilus sp. HI0066 | reverse complement strand
AATGCAAGTTTGACTTTGCGTGACGGTGATCAAGTAACACAAGGTGAGATCATTGCTCGTATTCCTCAGGAATCATCGAAGACGCGTGACATCACGGGTGGTCTACCGCGCGTAGCAGACTTGTTCGAAGCGCGTAAGCCAAAAGAATCGTCGATTCTTGCTGAGATTTCAGGTGTGGTTAGCTTTGGTAAAGAGACCAAGGGTAAGAAGCGTCTTGTTATAACACCTAAAGACGGATCTGATGCTTATGAAGCATTGATTCCAAAGCATCGTCAAATGAACGTGTTTGAAGGTGAAAGTGTAGAGAAGGGTGAGGTGATCTCTGATGGCCCATCAAATCCACACGACATTTTGCGTCTTCTAGGTGTTGTTGAGCTTGCTAAGTACATTACAAACGAAGTGCAAGACGTATACCGTCTGCAGGGCGTTGTGATTAACGATAAGCACATCGAAGTAATTGTTCGTCAGATGCTACGTAAAGTAGAAGTTACGCAATCAGGTGATACTGACTTGATCAAAGGTGATCAAGTTGAATACGTTCAATTCCTTGAAGAGAACGAAAAAGCTGATGCAAACGATAAGATGCCAGCACAATGTGAGCGTCAGTTGCTAGGTATTACTAAAGCGTCGCTTGCTACTGAGTCATTTATCTCAGCTGCATCGTTCCAGGAAACAACACGTGTACTTACTGAAGGTGCTGTGACTGGTAAACGTGACTTCTTACGAGGTCTTAAAGAGAACGTTGTTGTTGGTCGTCTTATCCCAGCTGGTACTGGTTTGGCATACCATGCTGAACGTAAGGCTAAGAAGACTAAAGGTTCTGGTTTAGAAGACGGCTTAGGTGTTTCTGCACAAGATGTTGTAGAGGCGCTAAGCGCAGAGCTAAACAAGGAAAATGACGCGCTATAAAGTGCGTCATAAATAGTGTTGTGGAATGTGGTTAAAAATAAACCAAATTTCTTGACACTATGCTGGGGCGTAATTAGACTTGCGCCCCTCGACTTGAGAGCACCCTATTTTAGGGTGGGAATTTGATAGATAAAATTGGAGTTTGCTTGCATGGCAACTATTAATCAGTTGGTGCGTAAGCCTAGAAAGCGTGTCGTCGCTAAAAGTGACGTTCCCGCGTTGCAGGCTTGTCCGCAGCGTCGTGGTGTTTGTACTCGTGTTTATACGACTACGCCTAAAAAGCCTAACTCGGCTTTGCGTAAAG
>NZ_LWFH01000242.1:0-693 GCF_001635725.1 Oleiphilus sp. HI0066 | reverse complement strand
ATTTTAGGAAGTGCGTTAAAACCGCCTTTAGTAATTGCACGTGCGCCGTAAGAAACACGCTTACCACCTTCAAGGTGCTTGGCGAGCACTGGGTGGTGCTTCATGCGTTGGAACTCATCAAATGGGCTAACGTGAGGATTTGAGTAACTCAAGTCAGTGATCAGGCCAACAACAACCTGGTTGTTTTCGCCATGATAAAGGAAGAAACCGCCTGTCGAATTAGACTCGTTGAGTGGCCAGCCTGCGCCGTGAACAACAAGACCTTCTTGGTGTTGCTCAGCAGGGATGTCCCATAGTTCTTTGATGCCGATGCCGTAGTGTTGTGCATCGCTATCTTTATCTAGCTCGAACTTAGCAATCAACTCTTTACCTAAGTGGCCACGACAGCCTTCTGCAAAGATCGTGTATTTAGCACGTAGCTCCATGCCAGGCATGTAGCTCTCAGTTTGCTCGCCTTCTTCGTTTAGGCCCATATCGCCAGTGATGATGCCTTTTACAACATCGTCTTCAATGATTAGCTGAGCGGCAGGGAAGCCAGGGTAGACTTCAACTTCAAGTGCTTCAGCTTGCTCGCCTAACCAGCGTACAACGTTACCCAGGCTGACAATGTAGTTGCCATCGTTATGCATTGGCTTTGGAATCATCCAGTTCGGAGACTTGAAGCTCTTTTCTGCATTACTCAGCAGATATACT
>NZ_LWFH01000241.1:0-1879 GCF_001635725.1 Oleiphilus sp. HI0066 | reverse complement strand
GTGCATATTCCACAGGTCACGCAGATGCAAGAGGTCTCTGATTCAGCCGCAACACTCGATTATGGCGATTCCGAACTAGAGCGTTTGAATCTATCTCTAGAATCATTTGAGGGCTTTCCTCTCCCCCGCATCAAAGAAAGCCCTATTGCCTTTGGTTGCAAGGTCGCGAAAGTCATTGAATGGGGAGAAACACCACAAGCGCTGATTCTCTTAGAGATAGAACAAGCCTTCGTTGATGACAACTACGTCGGTGAAGATGATAAGGGCCGACTAAAAATTGATGCGAAAAATCTAAACCCATTAGCGAGATTGGGTGCGAATGAATACGCGTCGCTTGGAGATGTATTGAGCTTAGCTAGACCGAAGTAAGCTATGAAAACAAACACAAAAAAGCCTCAGTAAACTGAGGCTTTTCGTTCTTTCACTCATTGTTGATCAGACTGACTTTACGCTAGATCAAAACGATCTGCATTCATCACTTTGGTCCATGCCGAAACGAAATCCTGAACAAATTTGTCTTGATTATCGTCTTGAGCGTAAACCTCTGCGTAGCTACGCAGCACTGAGTTCGAGCCAAACACTAAGTCAACACGTGTTGCTGTAAACTTGGTATTCCCTGTCGCGCGCTCAACAATGTCGTACAAATTTTTGCCAGTCGGTTTCCACTGATACTGCATGTCAGTTAAGTTGACAAAGAAGTCGTTCGTTAAAGTGCCTTCTCGTTCAGTAAACACGCCATGCTTTGAACCGCCGTAGTTGGTACCAAGTACACGAAGTCCACCAAGTAACACAGTCATTTCTGGTGCTGTTAGGCCCATCAAGTGAGTGCGGTCTAGCAACAGTTCTTCAGAAGTCGCTGCATAGTCTTCTTTCAACCAGTTTCTGAAACCGTCGTGAATTGGCTCAAGCACTGAGAAAGACTCCGCGTCAGTTTGCTCTGCACTTGCATCACCACGTCCTGCTGTAAATGGCACTTCGATGTTTTGACCAGCGGCTTTTGCAGCTTGCTCAACCCCCACACCACCAGCAAGTACGATCACGTCAGCAACACTCGCATTGGCAGCCTGCGCTATTGGTTCAAGCACTGAAAGAACACGTTGCAAGCGCTCTGGCTCGTTACCCGCCCAACTAGCCATTGGTTCAAGACGAATACGCGCACCATTTGCACCACCTCGGAAGTCAGAGCCGCGGAATGTACGTGCACTATCCCATGCGGTGGTAACTAGGTCTGACACACTCAAACCACTTTCAGCAATTTTTACTTTCACAGCAGCTACATCAAAATCGCTATTTCCTGCAGGTGTTGGGTCTTGCCAAATCAAATCTTCCACAGGAACTTCAGGACCAATGTAACGCCTTTTAGGCCCCATATCGCGGTGCGTTAACTTGAACCAAGCACGCGCAAATACTTCTGAAAAATACTCAGGGTCATTGTAAAAACGCTCTGAGATTTTGCGGTACTCTGGGTCTACTTTCATAGCCATATCGGCATCGGTCATCACAACACGGGTTGGATCAGCTTGATCATCAATCGCAGCAGGGCGATGCTCATCTTTCAAGTCGACCGGCTCCCACTGCCATGCACCAGCTGGGCTCTTCTTAAGTTCCCACTCGTAGTTCAATAGCAAGTCAAAGTAACCGTTATCCCACTGCGTTGGGTTTGTGGTCCATGCACCTTCAACACCACTTGTTACCGTATCGCGGCCTGTTCCTGCTTTGGTCTTATTCATCCAACCAAAACCTTGGTTTTCGATTTCAGCACCTTCTGGTTCTGGGCCAAGCTCACCTGCATCGCCGTTACCGTGTGCTTTACCAACGGTGTGGCCACCAGCTGTGAGCGCGACTGTCTCTTCGTCATCCATCGCCATGCGTTTGAAGG
>NZ_LWFH01000240.1:0-751 GCF_001635725.1 Oleiphilus sp. HI0066 | reverse complement strand
CGCTTTACTTTGCATCAAGGTTTTGAGTGTAGAAGATTTAAATTCTCGTTGATACAACACGAATACCACGCTTGTTGCCGCAGCCATAAATGCAATCGGGCTAATGAACCAAGCAAGTACTGAAATTGAAAAGTAATACGTTCGTAGGCCCATATTAAAATTATGCGCTGCCATCGACCCCATCTTCGCAAGTCGTTCTGCGAGTACTTTATGTTGTTTGGGGTTTTCTTCACGATAACTAACTGGCGCGCCACCGATCATCACGGTAACAAAGCCATATTGGCGCAAACTCCACGTAAACTTAAAGAAGGCATATACAAACACGACGATCAGAAGTAGGAATTTTAGTTCCCACTCAGCGCGTGTAGCAGGCATCACAAAAGGTAAGTCTTCTAATAAACTAATCGCTTTATCGGTAGAGCCGAGAATGGTGAGAAGACCTGCTAGAATCAGCATTGTGGTTGAGGCGAAAAACGAGACGCTGCGTTCTAGGTTAGCGACGGCTGTGTTATCGGCAACGCGAATATCTCGTTCAAGAAGTTCATTCATCCACTCAAGGCGCGCCAAATACAAAACGCTTGCGAGGCAAGGTGTATCTTTTACCCGGTGGCTTGCATAGATTGAGTAGCCTTTAAAACAGACAAAAAACCAAAATACAGCTATGAGATCCATCCATAGCGAAGAGACAAATTGAGTTAGTGACATAGCAGTCTATTGTGATGACTCGATATATAAATAGTAGAACACACTT
>NZ_LWFH01000239.1:0-880 GCF_001635725.1 Oleiphilus sp. HI0066 | reverse complement strand
TGGAACTCGCTTTCACTCACGATCATCATGATTGCATTAATCGGCTTAGAGTGGACGATCATCTTTATTCTGCTCTCAATGCTCATTGGAATTGCGGCCGGATGGATGTTTGATCGACTTGAAAAAAACGGAACACTCCCAAGCAACCCGAACGTACTGCCTTACGATCCCGATTTCAAATTCTGGCCCGAAGCTAAGCGCCAACTGAATGGTGTTTCATGGAATTCAACGCTTCTTAAACGCTTTGTTCAAGGAGGCATTAATGGCTCACGCATTATCATCAAATGGATATTGTTTGGCGTGTTGCTCGCTTCTGCTATTCGCGCCTTTGTGAGCCTAGAGCTTTTCCAAGATTACTTCGGTCCTACTCTGCTTGGTTTATTTGCGACCTTAGTCGCTGCGACCATCATTGAGGTCTGCTCAGAAGGCTCGACACCTATCGCGGCCGACTTGATGACTCGTGCCAATGCCCCCGGTAATAGTTTTGGTTTTTTGATGGGCGGCGTCGCCACCGATTACACCGAAATTATGGTCATCAAAGACACCACCAAATCATGGAAAACAGCACTCTATTTACCGCTGTTAACCCTACCGCAAGTGTTTGTGATTGCGTGGTTGCTTAATCAAAGCGCTGGAAGTTAATGCTTCCAACGCTTTGATTAAGCATCGAGGCTACATCATTCGTTTACTCTCAAGCTTAACTAATCTCTGAACACGTGCTCCTGCATTTCACGTGCTTGTTTGACGTCTGCGCAGTACTCAGCTGTTGGTCTTAAAAGTAATCGCGGAATACCGATTGGATCTCCAGATTCAATACAGTAGCCATACTCGCCCAGCCGAATCCGCTCTAAGGACTGCTGAATCTTAGGGAGTAGCTTTT
>NZ_LWFH01000238.1:0-1588 GCF_001635725.1 Oleiphilus sp. HI0066 | reverse complement strand
AATCATCTTTTCTAATTTATTCAAATTATCTTGGCGATCCCAACTGCAAGCAATTTGTACTGCAGCGACTTTAACAACTCGATCTTGTGTCATAATTAAACCGTTGATAGCAAAAATTCACGTTCCCAAGAACTAATTACGCGCTTAAAGCCTTCATACTCCGCCCAGCGAGTCCCAATAAAACCATCCACAAACTCTTCGCCTAAGAAGGTTTTGATGTCATCGCAATTTGACATCGCTTCTAGTGCCGCTTCCAAATTTAACGGTAGATAAGGTGCATCTACTTCGTTGTGGCGCCCGACAACAGGGTCTCTCGGCTTAATCTGTTTCATCATGCCTAAGTAGCCACATAACAAGTTGCCCGCGAGTGCCAGGTATGGGTTGGTATCAGAGCCCGGTAAGCGGTTTTCAACACGGCGCGCAGCGGCATTTGCTTGAGGAACTCTTAACCCTACAGTTCTGTTTTCTTCTGCCCACTCAGTATTTACAGGAGCGTTGCCATCTTCACCACTTTGGAAACGGCGATAGCTATTCACGTTTGGCGCAAAAATCGGCATCATTTGTGGGATATATTCTTGAAGGCCGCCAATATAGTGATAAAAGTTTTCAGACGCATCGCCATCTTCATTTGAGAAAATGTTTTTGCCAGTCTTTTTATCGATAATAGATTGGTGAATATGCATCGAACTGCCTGGCTCGCCTTCAATCGGCTTCGCCATAAACGTCGCATCAATTTTGTGTTTCAATGCCGCTTCGCGAACGACTCTCTTAAACACAAATACTTGATCAGCGAGGTGCAAGGCGTCTCCATGGCGGAAGTTGAATTCAAGCTGTGCAGGGCCTTCTTCATGAATAACTGTATCGATATCTAAGTTCATCGATTCACAATAGTCGTAGATATCTTCGATAATTGGATCGAACTCGTTCGCCGCGTCAATGCTGAATGATTGTCTACCAGACTCTTGTCGACCACTTCGACCAACAGGTGGAACCAATGGAAGATCCGGATCCGTGCAGCGCTTAGTAAGGTATAACTCAACCTCAGGTGCAACAATTGGTTGCCAACCTTTCTCATCAAACAAGGCGAGTACTTTCTTCAAAATGGCACGCGGAGATAATGGAAATTCTTTGCCTGCACCATCGAAACAATCGTGAATGATCTGCGCCGAAGGCTCCAATGCCCAAGGAACAGAAAACATCGCACATTCATCTGGTTTTAGAATCATGTCGATATCAGCAGGGTCTAAAAGATTGTAATAGAGCTCGTCATCCGGGTAGTCGCCAGTGGCTGTTTGCAGCATGACAGATTCTGGCAAGCGAATACCTGCCTCTGCGATGAATTTTTCTGTAGGCATTATTTTACCGCGAGCAATACCTGTTTGGTCTGGCGTAATACACTCGACTTCAGTGATATTGTTTTCGGTTAACCAATTGATGATTTTTTGCATGTAATTCGATTAGCGTTGCTGACGTGTTTTACACGCTGCGCCAAAGGCCTCATATAATTTATGTTGAATTGGGTTTTGAGTAACTTGCCACTCAGGGTGCCACTGAAGCGCTAATCCAAATGTAAGTTGTGGAATGCTGA
>NZ_LWFH01000237.1:0-430 GCF_001635725.1 Oleiphilus sp. HI0066 | reverse complement strand
AATGGTTGGTAATCAGTTAATTGAGCATACTCTTGCGTGCGATGTTTCCTTCCCTCAAGGACTTGGGGGAGATCTTGGTTGCGGCACTGGGTATTTTTCCTCAGATGTAAAAACGAAATTCCAGCTCGCCGAAATGCTGTTGCTCGACATTTCTGAATCGATGGCGCGATACGCCTTTAGCCGGTGGTCTGAGGAAGCGTTGGTTGACGAAACGACTTCAACACGTGCGTTTTATCCTCTAGTGCTAGATGCCGAAAATATAGCTTTGCAATCCGAGGTTCTCGATTTTTGCTTCTCCAGTTTGGCGCTTCAATGGGTGAATGACTTGAAAACAGCCTTAAAGCAAGCTCACGCTGCGCTAAAACCTGGTGGTGTCATAAGCTATTCAACCTTAGTCGATGGCACTTTGGATGAGTTGAAAACGTCATGG
>NZ_LWFH01000236.1:0-969 GCF_001635725.1 Oleiphilus sp. HI0066 | reverse complement strand
CATCAATACTGGATACAAACCATGCATTAAATCTCTGATGACTTTGTTTGATTCATTCAGTGTTGGGCCGAGAGACGGGCCGATTACCATGAAAGGATTAATCGTTACTAAGTCGAAGTCACACTGGTCTTTATTCTTTTCTACGTAATCCCAAGCGGCTTTTTCGGCTTGAACCTTAGAATAAAAGTAAGGATTGCGCTTTAAGTTAGACTTTTCATTCCAGTCTTCTTCGCTAAAGGTTTTATCGTTTCTCGGCTCATCGGTTATTGCCGCAAGAGATGAGGTTAAAACAACACGTTTAACCGAATCTGTTTTTTGACAGGCCTTGAGAACATTCAATGTTCCATTAACCGCTGGATCGACAAGTTCTTTTTGAGAATCTTTGACGTTCACAATGTATGGGCTAGCAGTGTGCATCACGTAATCGCAACCCTGAACAACCTGGTCATAAGCACCTTCTTGCAACAAATCCGCTTGCACGAACTCTAGGCGCTCAAACGCTCCCTCTAATTCGGTTAAATAGGGATATTTATCCGCAGTGCCGCGTACTGTTGCGCGCACTTTATAACCTTGCTCAAGAAGTTGTTTAACAAGATGTGCAGCAATAAACCCCGATGCGCCAGTCACGCATACAGTTGTATTTTGATTTGATGTCATGAAGGACCTCCAAGGTATTTATAATTATCTCTGGATAGCACACGCTATGAGTTACAAAATTCAGTTTAAGTAAGCAACGCGGCGGCGCTTGCAAATATTGTCATTAAAAACAGAAACCACTTAAGTGTTTTTTGACTCAGATTGATGGTTATTTTTACAGCAATATGAGCGCCAACAATAGAGCCAACAGCTAAAATTAATCCAGGCAACCATAAAATTTGATCATTAACGATAAATATCAATAGCGCAACGATGGTAAAGCCCAGCGTACAGACAATTTTCAATGCATTCGTTCGCACTAAGTCGTAGCGT
>NZ_LWFH01000235.1:0-1288 GCF_001635725.1 Oleiphilus sp. HI0066 | reverse complement strand
ATATCTTCCTCAATATGCTTGCGCTCCTGATTCAAGCCATTCAAAACCTGAGCACGTTGACGCGCATCAAGCATGTCTCGCGAAAGCAAACATTCAATACCTGTCGACATATCATCTAATCGCCCCGCCGCGTTTAAACGAGGACCAACCGCAAAACCAAGATCACTTGTAACAGCTGTTTCGTAATTCCGACCTGCAACCTCAAATAACGCCAAAATACCCGGCCGTGCTTTACCCGCACGAATTCGCCGCATACCCTGCTCTACGAGGATTCGATTATAAAAATCCAGAGCAACCAAGTCAGCCACCGTACCTAATGCCACAAGATCAAGATATGCAGCCATATTTGGCTCAACAAGGTTCTTATCTTGAAACCAATTGATCGTACGGAGAGAGGCTCGTAATGCGGACATCACATAAAAAATAACACCCACACCAGCCATATTCTTAGAGGGAAAGTTGCAACCGTACTGAGCCGGATTCACAATCGCGTCTGCATCTGGAAGTTCGTCGCCAGGTAAATGGTGATCAGTGACAATAACCTTAATACCCAAGGCATGCGCGCGCGCAACACCTTCGTGACTAGATATCCCATTATCAACCGTTACTATTAGAGTAGGATTTGATTGAGCGGCCAGATCAACAATTTCAGGCGTTAGCCCATAACCAAATTTAAAGCGATCAGGAACAAGATAATCGACATTATTCGCCCCAAACTCACGCAACGCCTCGTAGGCTATGGTCGTGCTTGTGGCACCATCAGCGTCGAAGTCCCCTACAATGACAATCCGTCCATTAGCAGACAAGACATCAACAAGCAGAGCTACGGCGGTATCGAGACCTTTCAGCTTAGCAGCACTTGCCATTGACTTAAGCTGAAGACTTAGCTCATCAGCAGAAACAACACCGCGTGCAGCATAAATTTTTGATAAAAACTCTGGTATGTCGGGGAGTGATTTATAATTTTCTGGAAGAGCCCGCTGGACTATCTTTCGCTGCATAAGCGCAACTCAATGAGGAATGGAGAAAAGGCGCAGCACGGCTGCTACGCCTGATTTAACAATAATTACGTACGGCGATGCTCTACAACATATTCTTGGATTTTTGAAATGTCGTTATCAAGCACATCATAGCGCTCTTCTCGATCAAATAAATCTGCCATATGGATCGGCAACGCAGGAGAAACGTCAACGCCAGATTTCTCTACAGCCTCAGGAAACTTAACAGGATGCGCAGTACCAAGTGTTACCATCGGAATTGCTTGATCACGACGTGTCTTGCGCGCAGC
>NZ_LWFH01000234.1:0-960 GCF_001635725.1 Oleiphilus sp. HI0066 | reverse complement strand
TTCAGTGTTATAGACAGCTCGCATCTTGATCGAGCCTCGGCCTGTTTCATAAATCTTCTGAATATCTGCCGGCGGAGTGACGATCTCAGCACCCGTTGGATAATCAGGCCCGCGAACATGCGTCATTAGATCTTGAGTTTGAGCCTTAGGTTCATCCAGCAAATGAATACATGCACTCGCGACTTCTCGAAGGTTATGAGGAGGAATATCAGTGGCCATACCGACCGCAATACCCGTTGTGCCGTTAAGCAATAAATTCGGCAATCTAGCGGGTAAGGTTTTTGGTTCATCAATCGTGCCATCAAAGTTAGGCATCCAATCAACAGTACCTTGACCCAACTCGGCAAGAAGCACATCTGCATAAGGCGCTAATCTTGATTCGGTATATCGCATTGCCGCGAATGACTTAGGATCGTCAGCCGAACCCCAGTTACCTTGCCCATCAATCAATGGATAACGATAACTAAACGGTTGCGCCATCAACACCATCGCTTCATAACACGCGCTATCGCCATGCGGATGAAACTTACCCAGAACATCACCCACCGTTCTCGCGGACTTCTTATACTTCGCCGATGCTTTTAAGCCAAGTTCCGACATGGCATAAACAATTCTGCGTTGAACAGGCTTTAAACCGTCCCCGACGTGCGGCAACGCACGATCAAGAATGACGTACATTGAATAATCGAGATAGGCTTTTTCGGTATATTCTCGAAGCGAAATCTGCTCGACACCATCTTCGAAACTAGGCGTGTCTTGACTCATAAAACTTAGAGTTCCCTTTTAGAGTTCCCTTAAGGAAAAATTTGACTATGATTGTGAAGCTGTTGTTCATTATATGGAGCGTGCACACAACTGCATAGAGCTAATCAGTAATGTGCCCTTTTCTTAATGTTTTAAGCGCCCTTTTTTTACGTATTAATCAAAGGAAGATGCATGAACGTCATCGAAATCAAACAC
>NZ_LWFH01000233.1:0-729 GCF_001635725.1 Oleiphilus sp. HI0066 | reverse complement strand
TACCATCGATCGTATTTACGAAGGGTGGTGGTCTGTGGTTGGATCAAATCGCTGACTGCGGTGCGAATGCGCTAGGGCTTGATTGGACGATGAATATTGGGCGAGCTCGCGCTATGGTGGGTGATCGCGTCGCGTTACAAGGTAATATGGATCCTAGTGTTTTATATGCTAAGCCAGAGCAAATTAAGGCTGAAGTTGCCCGGATATTAGGGGACTTTGGTGCGGGCAATGGACATGTGTTTAACCTCGGACACGGTATTCATCAGTTTGTAGACCCCGCGGCGCCGAAAGTCTTTGTTGATGCGGTGCATGAATTGAGTGCGCAGTACCACGTTTAAGCGTCTTGAGCGTTTGCTGCGTCACAAATGTGGTGGCGCAGCGTTTATCCTACCTCACGCATATCTTACAATTTTGTCTCACATTAAGAATAACTAGGAAAGTTCATGAGTCGTCTTGCACGAGCCTTTTTATATTCTTTGACTGTTCTCGTAGGATGCGGGGAGTTTATCGTTGATGATCAGGATTTTAGCGATAATCGAAGAACGCTCGACATAACCAATGATAATGCAGAAGCTTACCTGTGGTCTTCTTACCAAATTATCTTTTCACCACTTTATTTTGCGCGTTTACATGAAATGCTTGATGCGCGTGACTTCAATGATGTTCAGTCTGGCTCTGTTGCATGCCCAGGAGGAGGAAGTGCAGTTGTTAATTTCCCTAATGCTTCTG
>NZ_LWFH01000232.1:0-677 GCF_001635725.1 Oleiphilus sp. HI0066 | reverse complement strand
TTATGGTCGAAGCTCGTACAGCCGAAGCTAGCTGTGAGTTTGATTGTCTTGTTAGCAACACTAAAATTGTGAGCCTCTATGATCTGTCTGAGTCGTTCTGCTGTAAGGGCTGCGCTGTTCGCGGAGCTGTCATCGAGTAATAGTAAAAACTCTTCCCCGCCATATCGGAAACTAAGATCAGTTTTACGAAAGTTCTCTGTAATTAGTGTTGCGAATTGCTGAAGTATTTCGTCGCCTGCAGAGTGGCCATATGTGTCATTAATGAGTTTAAAGCGATCGATATCGATCATAATGGCAGACAGTTCTTGTTGCTTACGTATGGCTCTTTCAGCTTCTCTGTGCAAGCTACTATCTAGAGCACGTTTGTTACCTAGCCCAGTCAATTGGTCGGAAAGCGCTGCATTGATGGCTTCCTGATACATCAAAGCATTCTTTAACGGGAACACTACTGTGCTTGCCATGAACTCGATAATTGAAATTTCATCATCAGAATAACGTTTCTTTCTGCATACGCTTAGTTTTCCGAGGCGAGTATTCTCAATAATCAGATTGAATTGGCAGTTGTGTGCCCCCGGATTTTCACCCAGGCAGTATGTGTTTTCGTTAGGTGCTTGATATCTAAGCTGGCCAACGTCCATTAGATTGCTAAGTTCGTCGTAAAAGATATCGGCAATGCT
>NZ_LWFH01000231.1:0-987 GCF_001635725.1 Oleiphilus sp. HI0066 | reverse complement strand
ACTCAGGAAAAGCTTATAGCATCTACACAGCGAAGCAACGGTACAAGCTCGAAATTTTAGAAGGTGAGCGCCAACAAGCACTTGAATATCTCGATGCTGCTAGCTTTAAGGCAAAGGGTAGTTTTCCTGAACCTGAGTTCGTGACGATAGAAATTTCTGGCGGTAAACGAGATAAAGTACGCCCCGGAGATCTGTTAGGAGCCCTAACAGCAGATGGCGGAATAGCCGGCTCTGAAGTCGGTAAAATTAAAATCGTTGCACGAGCAAGTTATGTCGCAGTGAAATCAGGATCGATGCGCAAGGCGTTGAATATTCTGAATGAAGGAAAAATAAAAGGGCGCAAATTCCGCGCGAGAAAGCTCAAGTAAATCGAAATGTAAAGAAACCAAAAAGGCAGACTGTCTCCATTCTGCCTTTTTTATTTGATAAAACACTTCTTGCTCAAATTATTGAATTGCTTCACGTCGTTTTCAGTGTGCAGTTGATCGATATCAATCAATTTTTTTCTTCTCGCACTAGTCTTATATTAATCAGAATTTCTGATTAAATAATGAACATGATTCCTAGCCTTATCTGTAATACAAGGCTAGTATCTAACCGACACATAGCTGTTTGCATGGAAATTATAAAAGTAATAAACCATGTTCTTCAGTTATAAAATCCTTACTTAGAAAGAATAACAAAAACAATATTATATGAGTTGGTGCTGTACGTTGGCTAAAAGAGGGAAGGAGACTTTCGCCTCGAAGATGTATTGCATCGGCTGTTTATGAAAAGCGGACATTTCAACGAATATTTTCGAGTCGCACTGTTTCGAAAGAGGGCAAATGAAGTTTCACTCTATTAGCTTGTCAAATAACAATAAAGCATGTGTGAGCATTCTTTTGTTAATTTGCTTAGATCAATTTGAGGGGCAAACAAAACACCTTGATGGGTAAGGTTCTCTATGGTTTGCATAACCACAAAGCTTGCGAGTTTTAGATCCTC
>NZ_LWFH01000230.1:0-788 GCF_001635725.1 Oleiphilus sp. HI0066 | reverse complement strand
ATTACTGAAGAAATGGGTATTACTTGGGGTGGCGGTGGCCGTGACCAAGATGGCGATACCTTCTGGCGTTTTGGTGGTTCTCAAAATACTCTTGGCGAGTTAACAACTACCAATACTGTTACATTCCCAGACGCATTGGCGGTTGATCTAGGTGTGACACGTACGAATGCTTCATCTATCGCCATTGGTATTGGCAATGGCGATTACTTGCTTGATTTAGAATTGTCGGCATTCGAGGCCGATGGCAAAGGCGAAATCGTTGCTCAACCAAAAATTGTAACGGCGGATCGCCAAACGGCAACGATTAAGTCTGGTGAAGAGATTCCTTACCAAGAAGCAACTTCTTCTGGGGCTGCCTCTATTGCATTTAAAGAGGCTGTATTGTCTCTTGAAGTAACGCCGCAAATTACTCCTGACGATAAAATCATTATGGATCTGAAAGTAAATCAGGATGATCGTGGCCAAGAGACTGCTGGTGTGCCAAGTATCGCGACTAATGAACTAATTACTCAGGTACTTGTTGGCAATGGTGAAACTATTGTCCTAGGCGGTATCTTCCAGTCGGAGGAATCTACGACAGTAACTAAGACACCGTTCCTGGGTGATATTCCTTACCTAGGTAACCTGTTTAAAAAGACGCAAAACATTAATGAGCGTAGTGAGTTGCTAGTGTTTATTACACCTAAATTGATCAAAGATGGTTTGATTGATCAATAATCGTGGCACACTGAAAAAGCCGAGCTAAATAGCTCGGCTTTTTTTTGTCTGAATGTATCGTTCCTTGTTAT
>NZ_LWFH01000229.1:0-779 GCF_001635725.1 Oleiphilus sp. HI0066 | reverse complement strand
ATTTCTGGATTTTCAGAATATAGTATTGCGGTTGGTGCGTTTGCTGGCAGCCTTTTTTCGGTAGTAATCGTCATCGCACTCGCAGGGCGAAGCGGAAACGTTGAACGTATGTTGCTTGCGGGTGTCGCGACGTCCTTCATGTTTAGTGCGGCGACAAGTTTAGTTTTGTATTTGTCTGATCCCTTGGCAGCTGCATCACTTATCTTTTGGACCTTAGGAAGCTTTGCTCGCGCGGAGTGGGCTTCAATAGGACCGGTGATTGTCGTTTTACTGATTAGCTTGCTTTGCTTCTTCGCCTTTTCTCGGCCTCTAAAAACCATGTTGGCTGGAGATGAAAATGCAAAGGCGCTTGGTGTTAATGTCGTACGCTTACGCCTTGGGATGCTGGTGATGAGTTCGCTAATGACCGCAGTGTTGGTCGCAAATTGCGGTGGCATCGGTTTTGTTGGCTTGATGATTCCTCATATTGTTCGAAGATTAGTCATTGGATTACGTGTTAACTTGTTTGTTGCTGTGGCCATGGTGGGTGGTATTTTCATGATTTGGGTGGATGTGCTTGCTCGGGTCTTGCACGAGGGAACAGAGCTGCCAATTGGCGTAATTACAGCAGCGCTGGGGAGTGCTTTTTTCTTACTAGTGCTAGTGCGAAGAGATGCACGTTCATGACTGATATTTCGAAACCTAGGCCAAAACATGGTGGAGACCTTTCGTGCTTGAGATATGAGCGGGATTTGCAAGGTAGCATTTTAGATTTATCGAGTGCGGTCAATCCTTTTGCC
>NZ_LWFH01000228.1:0-610 GCF_001635725.1 Oleiphilus sp. HI0066 | reverse complement strand
TCTCCACACACTGTCATCAGTAGGGTAGATTTACCTGCACCGTTAGCACCAATTAGTGTGACGATTTCACCCTTATCGACGTTCAACGAAACGCCTTTAAGTGCTTGAATCTTTCCGTAGTAGGTATGGACATTATCGAGTACTAACATCAAACCTCTCCCAAATATGCTTTGATTACGTCTGGATTTCCTTTGATCTCTTCTGGAGTACCAGAGGCAAGAGGAGTTCCTTGATTGATAACGTAAATGTTGTCTGAAATACCCATTACGAGATTCATGTCGTGCTCAATTAGCAATACCGATACGTGGTAATCTTCTTTGAGCGAAACAATTAGATTATCTAGGTCTTTCGTTTCTTTCGGGTTTAGGCCAGCCGCAGGTTCATCAAGTAGAAGCAGCTTCGGTTCGGTTACCATGCAGCGTGCTATTTCTAGTCTGCGCTGTTGGCCGTAAGACAAGTTGCCCGCCTCGCGGTTAGCGACATCGGTCAGCCCCACTTTGTCGAGCCAGTATCTCGCGCGGTGCATCGCACGTTCTTCAGACTTCTTATAAGCAGGCGTATTGAATAAACCTGAGAGTAGGTTGGTATTTGAGTGTCGATGCTGGGCAAC
>NZ_LWFH01000227.1:0-1108 GCF_001635725.1 Oleiphilus sp. HI0066 | reverse complement strand
AGGTGGCGAAGAACTTAAAACTCATTGGAAATATATACATGGTCCAGGGCATCATTTTGATGGTACCTGGCAGCCGTATATTAGTGAGCGCTGGGTAAAACTTTTATGAGGCGACAGTACTGCCGATATCAAGTGTTGGTGAGTCGGCAGCCCTCATATTTTCAGCAATTGTGGTGGGCCAAATTACTGCTCATGCAATTTATGCGCAAAAGATTGAACGGTAGACAATTGCTTAAACTAAGAACCCAGCTGACGACGATAAGGTGGCAAAGCATCAAGCAACAAGCTGCCGTAACGCTTGGTGATTAATCGTTGATCGAGAATCGTAATTTGCCCTGAATCTTGCTCTGTTCTGATCAAACGGCCACATGCCTGAATCAGTCGCAAACTTGCTTCAGGAACAGAGATCTCCATAAAGGGATTACGCCCCTGACTTTCAATCCACTCAGCAATCGCTTGCTCTAAAGGATCATTCGGCACAGCAAACGGCACTTTGGCAATAACAACATGCGTCAGATACTTACCTGGCAAATCGATGCCCTCGGCAAGTGACGCCAGACCAAACAAAATACTGCGCTTACCCTGATCTATTTTTTTCTTATGCAGCTGAATCAATTCCTGCTTACCCATATCGTCTTGGGTCAACATATCTTCACGCAAGTCACGATCGACTCCGTAAAACACGTCATTCATCTGCTTGCGCGAACTGAACAACACAAGCACTGCTTTATGATCTTCGATCCAATCTTCAAGATCATCGATCAACTCTTGCGTATGCGCCTGTGCTTGATTCGGCAATGAACGCATCGGCGGTACTCTTAATAGACCCGCTTGCTGAAAATCAAATGGACTTGGTACGCGATGATACACCGAGCCTTGAGGAAGCCCTGCCTTGTGTCGTAAATGATCAAACTTTCCGAGTGCAGTGAGTGTTGCAGAAGTCAACACGGCGCCGTAAGCACGCTTCCAAAGCGCAACATTTAATAAGCCTCCTGCACTCAGTGGGCTGCCAAACAAATAGATGTCTGAACCATTTTCATAGTCACGCAAGGTCGCCCATCGCGCATCTGGCTGATCATCGGGCTTAGAATCTTTTGAATAGAACTGC
>NZ_LWFH01000226.1:0-474 GCF_001635725.1 Oleiphilus sp. HI0066 | reverse complement strand
GAAGCAAAATCTTTCTGGGATGATTTTTTTAATGTTTTTGGCGTAACTCGAAGAAGAGTCGCTAGTTTTGAAAAACACGTAAAAAAGATCGACGGCAAAGATGGTTTTATTGATCTTCTATGGAAAGGCACTCTTCTGATTGAACATAAATCTAAAGGTAAAGACTTAGATAGAGCCCACAAGCAAGCCCTAGATTATTTTGAAGGAATAGAAGAAAAAGACTTGCCCCAATACGTCATTGTCTCAGATTTCGAGCGCTTCCGATTATACGATCTGGATAACGGCTCCCAGTTCGAATTCAATCTCAGTGAGCTACATCAAAATATTAACCTATTTGGCTTTATTGCCGGCTATGAAACGGGAGTCATACAAAACCAAGACCCTGTAAACATTAAAGCAGCTGAGCTGATGGGCGAGTTACATGACCAAATGAAAGCCGTAGGCTATGACGGTCACGAACTGGAAGTATATTTA
>NZ_LWFH01000225.1:0-8677 GCF_001635725.1 Oleiphilus sp. HI0066 | reverse complement strand
GTTGTACATGACCTTACTGGTGTCGGTAAAAACTTGCAAGAACATGTCGATGCTTGCGTATTAGTGAAGAGCAAGAAAAAAGACGGGTTCTCCACCACACCAAGCGGCCTGTTAAAAATGCTTCCCGATGTCTTTAAGTATTTTGGTTCGAAGAAAGGAAACCTAGCTAATTCAATCACACAGGCTGGCGCGTTTTTGAAATCTAGCCCAGAAGTTGAAGTACCTGATATTCAAATGCACTTTGTGCCTTTATTGTTTGATGATTGCGGGCGTGACTTACGCTTACTCAGCCAGCATGGATATACCTTGCATGTCTGTGTTTTACGTCCGGAAAGTCGCGGCACTGTCAGTTTGCGATCTGCTGATCCGCGAATGCCAATCAAAATCGATTTCAACTTCCTAACCCAAGAGAAAGACATTAAGACCTTGGTCAACGGGATAAAAGTAGCGCGCAACATTCTCAAAGCCAAAGCTTTTGATGAGCACAGAGGTGAAGAGATTCACCCCGGAGCAGACGTCACATCAGATGAAGCGCTCCTGCAAAAATGTAAGGACCGTTTAGGCTTGGTGTATCACCCATCAGGAACCTGCAAGATGGGTCATGACCCGATGGCCGTGGTAGATAGTGAATTGCGTGTTCACGGTATTAAGAACCTGCGCGTCATTGACGCGTCAATCATGCCAACCGTCACCAGCGGCAATACCAACGCTCCTGTAATCGCAATTGCAGAAAAAGCGGCTGATATTATTTTGTCACCAGCAACGAAGACAACACAGGCTTCGGCGGATAGTGAAGCAGCCATCGCAGAACCGGTTCTTTAATTAAGTTGTCAGTATGTCCGTAGCTCTTCAAATTGATCAGTCGATAGGCAACACGCCTATCGACCATATTCCTCATGATGACTTAACTAAGGGAAGCTAAACGAGAATAAAATCTTGCATCATGATTTGTTCTCCACTACTCCGCTAATACGGTTCATTCCCTAAATAATCAGCCAACTCTGCTATCTGTTCATTCGATGCGAACATGACGCCGCAATGATGCATGTAGGTACTACCGGGAGGATTGAAGAAAAAGTCTTTACCAGAAAAGTCTTTGGCGTAAGCGCCCAGCTCACTGAAGATGCAGGCAGTCGCGGCGAAGTCCCATGCGCTGCCACCACCAGTTTTGACACGCGGCGGTTTAAAATAGGTCGATGATGGAGTCTGCAGAACAGCAATCGCGCTCATCACACCGCCGGCATCGCTAAAGCGCTCAACCTCGTTATAGCCTTTATTTTCCGCCCACTGTTCAAGCTTTTGCCAAGCCTGCGCGAAGGCCTCACTCTCTATAAAACTGCAGTCCAATTGAACATTTAAAGTCTTGATTTGCCCTGTGTCAGGAGCACTAGCACTGAGCGTCCAAGGCTTTCCGTTGTAGCATGCGCCCTGTCCTTTAACAGCAGAATACAGGTCTCGCTTAACTGGGTCGTACACTACGCCAATCACTGGCTCGCCCTGTCGAGAGATCAAAGAAATAGCAACTGAATAACCATGCACTTTTCGAGTAAATGCAAGCGTGCCATCTAGAGGGTCAACACACCAGAAATAATCTTTCTCGAGTCGAGCGCCATCGTCTTCAGTCTCCTCGGTAAGCAGTGCAAAATCATAGCGTTCTGCACTTGCAGCCAGCTTGCTTCGAATTAAGGCATCGCATTTAAGGTCAATCTCGGTCACGACTTGCGTGGCCAAACTCCCGCCTGTGTCTTTATGCTGTACATCGATTTCACGCGTAGCACCCGCAGCAATCACCTCTCCCGCAGCCAGGGCTGCATCACAGGCGACCTCAAGTAAATGCAGTAAATCAGCTTCAGTTAAGTTCATCTACAACCTCTTTACTTAGGCGTTCGCTGTACGAATTAATTTTCCAATGACCGGGACTCCAACCTTTCACAAAGCGATGAAAATCAGCCCACGCATACTTAAACAAAGGACGCCATGAAGCTTCGATTTCTTGTACAGAGTATCGCGCCAAATGCATTGCAGAGTATCGATCAAGCGCGTCAGCCAAAGCCAAAAAATAATCATCAAGTAAGGCTGCCTCATACTTTTCGCAGTCATCTTCGTAGAGACATGAACCGATGAAGTAAGCTAGATCTTTCATGCCACACCCTGCCCCGACATATTGAAAATCAACCGCCGCAACCTTTGCCCCATCTTCAGAAAAACAGAAATTCGCTAGCTTCGCATCACCATGAAGTAGTGTTTGAAAAGGGCTTGCTTTGAGCTTTTGATCAATAGCTCCAGCAGCACGTTTTAGCGCCAGATCATCCAGCGCATCTAATTCATCGGGACGCGTTTCAAGATGCCAATACGTACCTGACGGCCACAAGCCTTGTGGCTGAACACCCATAAATCGCGCATGAAAATTAGCAAGCCATTGAATACATGGCTGCATTTGTTGATAAGTTAATGAGTCAAAACGTCGCGAAAAACTCACGGCATTTAGATCTTCTAGAATGATCAAATACTCAGCGTCAGGATCAAGCTTCGACTCATCAATAGGGAACGTTCGAGGCACTTGGCAATAGTCATCACATTGCCCAGCAAAATGCTTATACCAATTCGTTTCAACTTGATAAGAACGCACTTTGCGTTCATGCGATCGATTGGTATTCCATCCTCGCGGGTGCGCAATATCATCGGGAAGAGTGACGTGTTTGACGATCAAACTGGGTAGCTCTCCACCATCAAATCGATAGCGTTTGATAGCACCATAGCCACTCCATAGGCTCTGTACTTCTTCAACAGAACAAACGCTCTGCGATCCAGCAATAGTGAGTAGTTGTTGCTCTAAGGCATCCACGTAAACGGTCAGTCCCTAACTAATTCTTCGCAAACAAAAATGCACCGGCACCCATCATCATGGAGCCAGCACTACGATTCAAACGTTTAACAGCCAGTTCAGACTTAAACCACTCGCGCGCTTTTGCCGCAAAGATCGCAATCGACATCATTCCGATCATCAACGCAAAAAGCGTCAGAACAGATGCCAGAGCGATATCTGCACCGGTTAACACCGTCAAATCCATAAAGGTTGGCAAGAAGGCGATGTAAAACAGAATCACCTTTGGGTTAGAGGCAGAAATCAAAAAGCCTTGAATAAAACTTGCGAGTGCATTCCGTTTTTGACCGGTCGAATCTTCAGGGTCTAAGACAAGGGGTGCATTCCACATCTTCCAACCGAGATATACCAAGTACACCGCACCAACGATACGGATGACGGTAAACACCTCACTCCATTTAGAAGCAATCACTGCCAAACCTAAACATGCTGCAATTAGATATAAAATATCACTGATCGTCATGCCTAGAGCCATAGCAAAACAAGAGCGAGAACCTTGCGCAAGCGCCTTTGCCATCAACGCAAATACACCTGGCCCTGGTGTGACACCAAAGACAAGAACCGCAAAGAAAAATGCCAATGCGCTTTCAAACGTCATCTCTTCACTCCAATATAGCGAAAACTTTAGAAAAGATATTAAAACACAAAAGCTCGGTTAGACCTTAGGTGACACGCAATTAAATCATGCGTTTGGAGAGAGGGTTTTATCTATCACTCGGCCCGTCTGTAGACAGTTCTACCATCCTTTATCGTTTCTAAAACTTGAATGTCTTTTAGAATTTCCGGTGAAAGCTCTAAAGGGTTTTGGTCAAGGACGATCATATCGGCACGTTTACCGACACTAAGAGTGCCTTTGGTATCTTCTTGAAACAACATGTATGCCGCATGTTCAGTCACACCTTTTAACGCAACATAAGGACTAACACGTTCATCTTTGCCGATCACTGCTTCTGAACGCGCTACCCGATTTACCGCGCTGTGAACACCTAGCATTGGATTGATCGGCGTAACGATTTCATCTGAATGGTTTGTAAACTGAATCCCTTTTTCGTGAGCGTTATGAATGGGGCTCAAGAAAAAAAGCGCGTTCATCTTCTAAGTTTTCGCGATGCACATCACCCCAAAAGAAAGCGTGATTCGTAAAGAACGAAGGCAACATACCGTAGTCACGATACTTGTTTAACTGATCTTCACGCACAAACTGCGAATGCACAACGACCGGTCTGCGATCGGCATCCAATGGTTGACCAAGACGCTTCGACTCTTCTTCATGTGCTCTTATCACCATGTCGATGGCAGCATCGCCATTCCCATGCACAAAGATCTGAATACCCTTCTCATAGGCTAAGCCAATTAGTCGATTCAACTCATCCTGTGGACCATGAGGAAAACCTACACAGTCTTTTTCGCATCCAAATACTGACGTTAAATATGGTTGAGTGAAGTAAGCCGTTTTGCCCTGTCGCGAACCATCACCAATCAGTTTTATACCTTGAACCTTGAGCCCATTCTTATAGGTCTTAAATTCAAGATCATCGTTCTTCAGGCTCGCATATCCATGCAGTGTCACAAGATCAAAATCGAGCTTTTCTTCTGCAGCAAGACTCCTGAAAAATGCCATGCTAAGAAGGTCTGTCATGCCATCTTGTGCCCTGGTCACACCAAAAGACAAATAGTGCTCCTGTGCTTTTGGGAATAACTCAGCTTTCTTGCCTTGAAACTCTTCGATAGCCTTGCCTGCAAAATAGTACATTGATATTTCTTGAACGAGGCCAGTCGGCGTTTTGCCATCGTCGAAGCAAATAATTCTTCCACCAATCGGATCTCTCGTATTCTCATCGATACCACCTTGTGCCAATGCCACAGAATTGGCCACACCCATATGACCACTCACATGCTGGAGATACACCGGATTATTCGGAAATGCTTTATCTAGCTCTATCTTGGTGATGTGCTTGCCTTCAGCTAGTTGGGTTTCGTCATAGCCCCATGCAAATATCCACTCGCTCAGCTTAATACCGAATGCATCGCGGTAGTTTTCTAAGGCGACAATGATGTCTGAGAAATTAGTGACCGTTCCTGCCGGAGGTGGCGCCACGTTGGCTTGCCCTATCGCACTAATCATCATTCCAAAATGACTATGAGGATCAATAAACCCAGGAAGCAAAAGCTTTCCTTTCAGGTCTCGTGAACTGGCCTCGGGAAAGTTTGTCTTTGCTTGCTCAAGATCCCCTGACGAAAACAATCACACCATCTTTGACGACGAGCGCTTACACGAAGCTTGGTGACTTCCCTTCCATAGTAAGAATCGGCCCGTTGCTAAAAAGCATCCATTTGTTTGCTTCCGCACCACGATCATCAGCTACCGTGGTGGAGGTCCATATAAATAGACACAAGCAGAAAAAGAAAAACGAGATGCTCTTAAGATGCGATGAACTCATGAGGCCAGTCCTTAGTTTATTATCATTGGCAGTCATGTAGAGCATACGCTTCAATAAAACCTTTGGTTTTAAGCGCTGATTCTGGCGTTATAACGCTTCGTCATGCGTGCAAAACGCACTCGATCTTTGATTAGAGTAAACAGCGGTGAAACATCGGCTTTAGGTGCTTTGCCCTTGCCTAGACGTTGCAACTGTCGGCGAACAATCGCCATGGTCGCCAAGGCGGAGATCGCCTTATCGCTAAAGTTTGGTTCAGGCATCGAGACCGTTTTATTCGGATCGGTTTTCCAAATATCAGGCAAGCGCGGCTCTAGAGCAAGACCAGTCGCGATACCAATCATATCGATACCCGCCTCAAGCACCGATTCTGCCACTGGTTTGCGTTTAATACCGCCTGTCGTCATTAATGGCATCTGGGCAACTTGTTTTAGCTCTTCGGCAAATTCTAAAAAGTAAGCTTCACGAGCAAGTGTTCGTCCATCGGCTGTACGACCTTGCATGGCAGGGCTTTCATAGCTACCACCAGACAACTCAACTAAATCAATCTTTTCATTATTGAGCTGTTCAATCACATAGCGTGCATCATCTTCAGAGAAGCCACCACGCTGAAAGTCAGCGGAATTGAGTTTAACCGACACCGCAAACTGATCAGAAACAGCAGCACGCACCGTACGCACGGTTTCAAGCAACATACGAGAACGGTTCTCTATACTGCCGCCCCATTGGTCTTGTCGTTTATTGCTTATCGGAGATAAGAACTGAGAAATCAAGTAGCCATGCGCGGCGTGAATTTGCACACCCGAAAAACCCGTTTCTTCAGCGCGACTTGCCGTCAATGCAAAGCGTTGAATAATGTCGTCAATCTCAGCCTCGGTGAGCGCTTTAGGTTTCGCGATCATATTTGAGCGTTTACCTAAATCAACCTGAATATCTGAAGGACTCAAGGCTTTTCCTTTCAGAGCCGAAAAGACCTGTCGGCCAGGATGATTAATCTGCATCCACGCTTTCGTGTCATTCAATTGCGCTATGTGCGCCCATTGTTTAAAAGGCTTAAGCGGCGCATTTGCGTCTAGTACGACGCCTCCTGGTCCCGTCATCGCATGACCATCTACCATCACGTTCCCTGTTATCAACAAACCCGTTCCGCCAAGTGACCATTGTTTATATAAACCCAACAGCTGTTTACTTGGATTACCATCGGCATCGGCCATGTTTTCTTCCATTGCCGCTTTTGCAATGCGATTTCTGATCACTTGGCCACAAGGAAGAATTAGAGAAGAATAAATAGTTTCAGTCAAAACACAGTACCTTAAAAACAAAGCTATAAAACTAGGCAAAAAGGTTACTACTGTTCGTAATCACCTTGTTAGTTAGTTAAGTACATAAGTTTTATTTTTATGGTCAAACAACGGACTTGATCAAAAGAACAGCTAAGCATGGCTAGATCTAAAGACCAAAACTTCTTACTCTTGAATAAAGATAATTCAAAAGAGGCTGAAATGAGCGCGCTACTAGAACATACGATATCGGTTTTCATGGCCTTTTTTGCAATCATGAACCCCATCGCCAATACAGCTGTTTTCGCATCACTCAGTGAGCACTTGAGTGATGAAAGACGAGTGGGTTCTGCAAAACGAGCGATTATGCTCGCGTTCATCATTGTGAGCGCATTTGCAATCCTCGGACAATCTTTGTTTGAGCTGTTTGGCATCTCAATTACGGCCTTCAGGCTGGCCGGGGGGATTCTAATCTTCATCATTGGATATCACATGCTGAACGGGCAAAGCTCTCATCTGCATAACAACGAAGAGGCGTCCCTTGATGACATTTCCATTTCACCATTAGCAGTTCCAATACTTGCAGGGCCCGGCACTATCGCCACTGCAATGAATTACTCAATGGGTTCTTGGGAAGAAGCGCTTATTACCGTTTTCGCTTTTTTTCTGCTGTCTCTCGTGACATTGGCTTGCTTCATTTCAAGTAGCAAAATCTTAAAAGCACTAGGCGAGGATGCGCTCAACATTATCACTCGGCTTATGGGGCTTATTCTTTGTGTCATCGGAATACAAATGTTTATCGATGGCTATTTGAGCATCCATGCATAGCTCATTAACAAGGAATCCGATTATGAGAAAATTCTTATCACACTGCTGATCTCACTTTTTCTTGTAGCGTGCAGTACTGGTTCTCAAGTTGTTCCGAGCGATCATTTGGAAGCGGGTCCTGAGATTGAACGCTTCACTGGGACAGTTGTGAATATCAAAGAAGTAAATACGAAAGCCACGTTTGGAAAACGTTTTGGTGGTGCATTCTTAGGCGCGCTTATTGGTGGACAAATTGGTGGTGGCACAGGCGAAGAGATTGCAGGTGTTACAGGTGCGTTTTTAGGGATTGAGCTGGCGAACGACAAATACGGCGACACCATCGATCATGTTTTCTTAAAAGCCAAAGACGGCAGTGAATACGATTGCTACGTTGAGCTGAACGGCTTTAAGGTGGGAGACGCTGTTGAATTTACACTCGTGTCGGGGCATGTCTCTGCGATAGTTTCCACTTCACCCTGATCAGAATAGGCGGAGCAAATCACTCCGCCAAAGGAATAACTATTTCGCTTTAACAACACCTAAATTGATTAGGCTTTCGGCACCAGCAAGAATCGCATCTTCTGCAGTATGAGGCGTCCAACCAAGCGATAGTGATGCAGAGTTGTCTGCCTTCTTCGTTTTACCCCCCTCTCCTTTCACCATCTCCATGTCCTTCACCACATAAGACAATAGATTTGACAGTAGCTCAGGCAATTCAAAAGTAGAAACTTTATTGTTGGGATAAGCGCCCTTGAGAGTCTTGGCAACATCTTTAAACATCACCCAACCGTTTGCGCCAATAAATCGCTTGCCTACCGCTTCTGGTTTTTCGTAAGCCAAGCGATGCAACGTCGCGATATCGCGCACATCAACAGCCTCAAAGCCAATCTTTGGCACCATTGGGTAGTTGCCGCTGAGTAATTCTACGATTAGTTGTAACGAGGTTCCGTAGTCACTCTCCAGTGCAGGCCCTAATACAAAAGCAGGTAAGACAGTTGATAGCTGAATATCGGTATCTTTTACGTAGTCCCACGCGGCTTTTTCAGCTAAGGCTTTACTCTTGTAATAGGCCACATCGGTCGCTTCTACATTGGTCCAATCTGCCTCAGAGAAAGTACGATGCTTTTCCTTATGCCCAAACATCACCGCAGCAATCGATGAGGTCAACACAACGCGTTTAATACCGGAATTGTTTGCCGCTTTTAAAGCATTTAAAGCGCCATCTACAGCGGGACGAATGACTTCTTCATGATTCTTCGGCTGTTGCA
>NZ_LWFH01000224.1:0-64664 GCF_001635725.1 Oleiphilus sp. HI0066 | reverse complement strand
ACTACCATGGGTGCAGCAGAGTCCTTTTTTAAAGATCAATCTATGGTTTTGTCCGACGAGGAGGCCACTAAATTAGTAGATTGCTTTGTACGGCATAATGATCTAACCAGTCTAATAAAAATTTCTGAAGGAATTGATGTAGGTTCTTTGCTCCATATAGTAAATAAACTTAAGAATGAGGAGTGTCTCGATGAAGCGAAAGCAGTTTATGTTTCAGGGAAAATAAGGGATGCTTCAATTCGCTCGCAATCTCTCGATAAGTTTTTTGGAATTACAGAAGAGAAGGTCAAACTAAAAGTTGTCGAAAAATTAGACTTTGGCTCAGTTACTGAGCTGGCCCGACATCGAGAAGATTCTACTACGTTTGAGGATGTGGTTGGGCTCAGCCAAGTAAAAAAACAAGTTCACAAGAAAATTATTTTACCCTTTCAGAAACCTTCTTTGTTCCAGCGTTTCAAGAAGAAGGTGGGTGGCGGAGTTTTGCTCTATGGTCCACCTGGATGCGGCAAAACCCTTCTTGCTCGAGCAACGGCAGGGCAATGCAATGCTTCCTTTTTCAATGTCGAGATTTCAGATGTCCTTGATATGTATATTGGAGAGTCTGAGCAGAAACTTCATGCAATTTTCGAAAAAGCGCGTGCAGAAGCTCCAAGTGTTTTGTTCTTTGATGAGTTGGAAGCGCTTGCGGGTAAAAGGGAGCACGCTAGAAACAGTTCAACGAGCAACACCGTTAGTCAATTCTTAACTGAGCTGGATGGATTTTCGCAAAACAATGATGGAGTTTTAGTCCTCGCATCCACTAACGTGCCCTGGTCGATCGATTCCGCCTTTCTAAGGCCTGGTCGTTTTGATCGAATGTTCTTTGTGCCGCCACCTGATAAAGAAGCTAGGCAGTCGATTCTAGAGCACCATATGAAAGAAAGGCCATCATTGCCCGATATCGACTACAAAGGCTTAGCAACGAAAACACCTGGTTATTCAGGTGCAGACTTAGCTAATTTAGTGGATATGGCTGCAGATGAAGCAATCGAGGAGTCTATAGAGTCAGGTAAAGAGGTATCGATATCTTCAAATCATTTTAAAGAGGCATTGGGAGATAGCAGGGCTACCACGACGGAATGGTTAACAACTGCGCGCAATTATGCTCGTTACGCCAATGATGGCGGGCGATACGATGATGTTCTGGAGTTTTTGAAGAAGCATGGAAAGTAAGATGCAATCCTATCAGATAATTGATGAGCCCAAGCCTCGAGCTTATGAAAATTTGGTTGCAGATCCTTTGGCGATATTTTTCGTTTGTATGTTTGTTCCGTTTCTGTGGGTGCCTCCTTTACTTGGGAAATATTGGATACCGCCCGTTTGGTTGTTGCTGAATAGTTTCTTTATGGGTAGTCCAACCTTCAAGAAAGAACTATTAATCGTTGTGCTCGGGATTATAGGTTTATTCTCTTTGTTTTTTGGTTTTGGAGTACTAGCAAATCTAAATGGTCAAGAGGTGTTCAAAGAGCAGTTTGGGCCTTATTTGAGAGTGTTGGCGCAAGCTGGGTTCTTTTTTACGCTTTATCTATTAGTTAGTAAGCAAGCTAGGCCGTACGAAATTCATAAGTATCTGAAGGAACAGGCGGCAAACTAATGAATGATTACAAAATTGAAGCCGCATGGCGATACTACCATCAAGGATTGCATGATCTCGCAATTGATGCTCTGAAAGAGGTCCTGGCTGACGATCCGAGCGATGCCTTTGGACATGCGCTATTAGCGGCCAATCTTCTGTCAAAAGGTCGACTTCATGCTTCAGAATACGAGCTAAAAATTGCATTGGGAATAGACCCTAATATTAGCTTTTTTTATCTTGTATATGCGCGCATAAGCATAATTAAGAAAAAGCCCAAGATGGCAATTGAATACTGTGATCAAGCATTGGGTTTGGATATAGAAAGTACTGAAGCTCACTTGTTAAAAAGTGAAGTCTTAATGCAGCTTGGGAATAGGAAGGAAGCTCTGCAATGTATTCATTCAGCTGCGAACATAGACCCTGATTCTGCAAGAGTATCGATCGTATTTGGAGAATACTTTTTAGCTGTCGGCGAGCTTAAGAAAGCAAATGGCTATGCGTTAGAGGCTTTAGCTATGCATGCGCAGGATGAAGACGCAAACCTGTTGATGGGAAAAATAGCTCTAGCAAATGGGTGTATAGAAGATGCTGAATATCACGCAAAATTTGTGATTCTACATAATCCCAGTTCACGAGAAGCGCTGACCTTATTGGGAAACATCAAGATGAGGAAGAACTTTTTCCTGGGGTTTTGGTGGAGATTCAATTCCAAATTATCGGCATTAACACAGATCGAAGGGTGTCTCGTTCTAATTTTTGCTTACTTGCTATTTAATCTGTTATCTCTTGTTGTGGGTGATATTGGATATCCTAGAGCTTCCTTCTGGATATCTATTTCTTGGTTGTTGATAGTTGCGTATTCATGGATTGGTATTCCCTTCTACCAAAAAACTCTTAGAAAAGAACTTGAAACATTTTCTTTCAATAGAGAGTTCTAAGGCGAAGGTCTATATTTTGGGGGCTGTGAGCCCAAGTTGTATATAAATGGAAATTCGGATGTTTAAAAAAATAAGGGAAATCAGCGGGTTTGCTGATGTGGATTTATATTCAAAAAATAAAGAGATTAGTTTAGAGAAAAGGTCTTGGGCCTTTGGGATTGATTTGCTAGTTGTTGGCCTTTTATGGAGTTTTTGTTATCTCGTCGGCGGGGCCGTTATCGAAGCTGGTTATACGGATGCTACAGCGGACTACCTCATACCGTTATTTTACTTTTTGTTGCGAGATAGCTTGCCTAATGGTCAAAGCATAGGCAAAAAGTTGATGGATATTAGAGTTATGGACGTCGAAACCGGCTTTTCATGTGACCTTATTCAGTCTTTCTTCCGGAATAGTCTAGGAGTCACATTATTCGTTGTGGACATCTTATATACGCATAAACAGTTTGGTTCCAAAGTAGGTGATATTTGGTCTCGCACAATTGTCACGACAACCAGATGAATAAGCCAATAACATCTATTCTACTCACGCTTATATAGAACGTTGAAAATAAAAGTCAGTTAGATCTGTTCTATAAACAAGAGTGGTTAGTCATGCCTCCTAAATTGCGGAATAGTTAAAGTCGGCTCTTGTCTAATCCTTTCCTTATCAATACCTCTATTTTTCTCCAATCTCTCTATGCCACTGAATGTTTTGCTGATGCTGGAGCACAATCTTGATGTTGAAAGTTATTTGTTTAAGCGAGTTTTTTGGTAGCACCACAGTAGCACCTGAAGTACACATATTTGTTGGCCGTTACCAAACGCAAGGCAAAAAAAAGGGCTTCCTAAAAGGAAGCCCGAAAGTTTTATAACAACTAGTTATTTTTTAGGGAGTTTTCCCTGATTTTCTCTACATGCCTATTGTTTTAATTAGATAATAAAAACAATAGGTTAGGTTTATATTTGGGTTTCTTTAGATTACTATCGTTTTCTCTCTAGGGTAGCACCACGGTAGCACCAGATATGACAATGAAGCTTAAATTTACCAAAGCACTAGTCTCTGCATTGGAGGCTGAGGAAGGTAAGGCACGAACCTATTACTATGATTCTGCTTTGCCGGGCTTGGTTCTATCCATTACGAAAAACGGCGTTAAGTCATATATCGCTTATAGGAAGGTAAAAGGCAAACCTGTTCGCGTCACGCTCGGACGGCACCCAGATTTAACGGTTGAGCAAGCGCGTAAAAAGGCACAGAAAGCAATCGCAGAGATGGTTGATGGGGTAAATCCTATTCATAAGGCGCGAGCCGAACAGAAATCCAAGTTAACCTTGCGTGAAGTGTATGCGGACTATCTAAAGTATCGGGGCTCTAAGTTAAAGGCATCTACGATAGCGCAGTATGAGAATGCGCTTGATAAGCACTTTGTTGATTGGGCTGATAGTCCAATGGTCGAAATTACACGCGATAAGGTCAGTGAACGGCACCTCCAGATAAGCAAAAAGTCCCCTTCTGCTGCCAACAAGGTAATGAAGATACTCGGGGCGCTGTTTAATTTCGCCAATGGTCAGTATGAAAAAGGGAATGGTGAAAGCATGTTCTCTGATAACCCTGTTAAGCGCTTATCGCATACGCGCACTTGGAATAAAGATGTAGTGCGAGAGAATAAAATTGAAACCTCTGATATGAAGGATTGGTTTGCCGCAATGCGAGCCCTAACCGAGTCCTCTTTTTACGGCCAGAGAGCTGCTGGTTTTTATTTCCAGCTTGTTTTACTGCATGGGGTTCGTCGTAGGGAAATGGCGAAGCTTAAAATTGAGGATATCAACTTCAAACAAAAGACGTTCACGATTCAGGAAACGAAAAGTGGAAGACCATTAACACTGCCATTAACAGATCACGCAAGAGACTTGTTTAAGGGGCAAATTAAACGGCGTAAGAAAGGCTATGTGTTCGCGAGCGAGCGCTCAAAACATGGCTATATTGATTCGTTTAACTACTTAATGGATAAAGTGATCGAGGAAACAGGAATACAGTTTACCTATCACGATTTACGAAGAACCTTTACAACGGTTGCCGAAAGCTTAGATATCTCTCAGTACGCACTTAAAAGCTTGGTTAATCACTCAACATCGGGTGATATTACCGCGCGCTATGTCATTGCCGATGTAGAGCGTTTGAGAGAGCCTTTGGAGAAAATTCAAGCGTTTATGTTAGATAAAGCTCTAGATTAAAATGTAGAGTGATTATGCAGGGACGTAGACCCGTGTTAAAAAACGCCCCCGTTCTCAAAAACTCTCTACTTTTTATTTGCTTTAGGGTAAAAAACTTGCTGCTTCCTGATATTTGTCGAATAGGAACGCAACTCTATTAGCTTCGCTCTTAAACTTTTTCTTAGTGTAAAGAGCGTCTACGGATTTATCTAGTTCTTGATGGGCTTTAAACAGATCAGCAGGCATTGTTAACGGATCATAAAGATCTTCCAGTGAATCGCCAATATATTTTGATCGCGTATCTAAAATAGTTCGAGCCTTATTTTCGACGTTTGAAATTTGTTTGTCTGTCGGGTTAATTGGGAATGGAAAATTATTGAATACTATTTTAATAGAGTATTGGTAATCACTTTTCATTCGTCCTGCTACTGATCTCATCCAAGCCATATGCATCGTGGATTGAACTAGTCCAAATTCATATAGTGAACCGTTAGGGATGAATTGAACTGTGTTATTGAGAATAACATCATGATCGACAAAAGATATTGGCGCATAGAGCCTTCTTTCGGAAGAAACTTTTGGTATTGCTATAGAGTCTCCTGTATCACTTAATCTAATCTCTCCGAATAAGTAAGGTGTACTTGCTTTTTTAACTGTTTGATCCTTAGGGCTATTCAAGCGAAATTGTTTAACCTTGTTGATTCTGTCCACAACCAATGGCATTTTCTTTATTTCACTTGGATGTGCATTTTTAAGCCATAAGCACCATCTATCACGGCCAGCAATTAGGTCTTTTCCTCCGCGCAATCGTCTAAAGTACTTGGCAGAATTTGGCTCCTTATTTAAGAACTCAATTTTTTCTTCTTCTGTGAAGGTGAGGTGTCCATCATCTGTTGCTTCGCAACCTTTAACAATGGGCTTAACGTTACTTATGGGTTTTGTTCGATTTTCTATAAGAATGTTCGATGCATCGACCAAATAACAGTTAATTTTCTTTGCATTAATTTTGTGCGGTAGCCCTTTTACATCATCGTATTCGAATATATATTTCTTCGTATTGGCATGAATCTTCTTACTAAAGCCGATAATGACGCAATGAACTGCGGCCTTTCCCTTCGCTTCATTTTTCCAGTTAAAGGTTCTATGGGCAAAATTGAGTTCAATATTTTTAGAAAACATCCAACTCCATAATACCGGAGCTTGTTCTCCTTGTGTGATGCTGTTTGTAGACACAAATGCGCAATTTATTGGGTGGTTTTTGATGTAATCAACAGATTTAAAATACCACCCAGTTACAAAGTCCAGATTACCTCCGCCCTTTAGATCTTTGGTTAATTTTTTAAGACTTGTCTTCTGGTCTGAGTTTTGTTCTTTCTTACCTAGAAAGGGAGGGTTGCCCATTATAAAACTTAAACTATCTGCATTAATGACATCGTTCCAGTCGATCTCTAAGGCGTTGTCACAAACGATCGCTCCGCTAGAGCTTAAAGGTATGCGGGTAAAGTATGTGCCGAACTCTTCGGAAACCAATAAATTCATCTGGTGATCCATTAGCCAAAGTGCAACTTGTGCAATTTGAGCTGGAAATTCTTCAAGTTCAATTCCAAAGAATTGATCAACATCTACCTGTATCATTTGATTGATGTCTAGAGACATTTGGCCACCTTTATTGGCAGCTCGAAGCACTTCAAGTTCAAGAAGTCTTAGTTCCCTGTAAGCAATGACTAGGAAGTTCCCACACCCGCATGCAGGATCAAGAAAGGTTAATGACCGAAGCTTCTGATGAAACTGAGCGAGTTTATTTTTGTTTCCTTTTATCCTAAGAAATTCATCGCGTAATTCATCTAGAAAAAGTGGATTAATGGCTTTTAGAATGTTTTCTTCACTGGTGTAATGCGCCCCAAGATTTCTTCGAGCATGTTTATCCATTATTGACTGGAATAACGAGCCAAATATGGCTGGTGAAATACGACTCCAGTCTAGTGAGCAGCAGTCAAGAAGTGCCTGTCTCATCTTAGAGTCAAAACCTGCGGGAGGAAGTATTTCTTCAAAAAGCTTTCCGTTTATATATGGAAAAGCGGCTAATTGTTCATCTCTATTTTTTAATCTTTTTGATTCTGGTGTGTTTAATACATGGAATAGAGTGGCAAGGTGGCCTGCCAAGTCTGAACCATCATTGCATGTCCTTTGCGTGATATAGTTTTTAAATTCTTGTCTATCAAATATCCCAGTATCTTCAGCAAATACACAGAATAGTAATCTGACTAAATATACTTCCAGTTCGTGACCGTCATAGCCTACGGCTTTCATTTGGTCATGTAACTCGCCCATCAGCTCAGCTGCTTTAATGTTTACAGGGTCTTGGTTTTGTATGACTCCCGTTTCATAGCCGGCAATAAAGCCAAATAGGTTAATATTTTGATGTAGCTCACTGAGATTGAATTCGAACTGGGAGCCGTTATCCAGATCGTATAATCGGAAGCGCTCGAAATCTGAGACAATGACGTATTGGGGCAAGTCTTTTTCTTCTATTCCTTCAAAATAATCTAGGGCTTGCTTGTGGGCTCTATCTAAGTCTTTACCTTTAGATTTATGTTCAATCAGAAGAGTGCCTTTCCATAGAAGATCAATAAAACCATCTTTGCCGTCGATCTTTTTTACGTGTTTTTCAAAACTAGCGACTCTTCTTCGAGTTACGCCAAAAACATTAAAAAAATCATCCCAGAAAGATTTTGCTTCTGCGCTTTCTGAGGACTCAGTCTCCCAATCTTTGGAAAATTGTGTAGCGCGAGATCGAATTTCATTCCAGCTTAGAGGCATTTATGATTTTCCTTATCATTCATTATTTAAGAGAGGATTATATAAACTGATTAAGTTGAGGATATATAGGAAATGAAAATTTGTTGTTTAGGGTTTATATATTTGCTCAATTTAGATTAACTTTTTGTTATTTTGAACCTATAGGTTCTCGGCCTCTTCACCCCATTACATCCACGAAGAAAAATTTATACCTTTGCTCCCGAAATGTTCATCAACTGAAAACAACGTGGAGTAAATTTTATGAGTAACGAGAAACTATTAACCCCTAAACAGGTATCTGAAATATTGGGTGTGAGTGAGCAGACCTTGGCTATATGGCGCTGTCAAAAACGCTATCCATTAGCGTATGTGAAGGTGGGGCGTTATGTACGCTATCGACAAGATGATGTTTCGTCTTTCTTAGCCGATAACACCTTTGAAGCGTAGGGGGGGATTGTATGTATGATGGCAACCACGAACCTATCCCTAGTTATGAAGGCTATCCTGAACTTGATCAGCAAGTGCGCTATGAGAATCCGTTTAGGTCGGTATGTGTGAATGACTTTATGGCGGAGAATATTCCGCCTAGACAGTGCATTCTAGCGCCTTGGCTACCAGAGCAAGGTCTCGCAATGATTTATGCGCCGAGAGGCATAGGTAAGACATTCTTTTCATTGAACATAGCGCATGCAGTCGCTACGGGAACAAGCTTTTTAGGGTGGGAGGTAAAGCAGCCTACCCCAGTCTTGTACATCGATGGGGAGATGGCGCAAGCAGACTTGCAGGAACGCTTTAAGGGGATATCGCAAGGCAAGCCGCCAATACCCAAAGATTATTTCCATGTGCTTACGCCAGATAGGCAGCCAAAAGGGATGCCTAACCTGTCAAATCCGGCTTCTCATATTCTTTTGCAGCCAATGGTGGAGGAGGCGAAGCTAATTATCGTAGATAACATCTCGACTCTCTGCCGAGGCGGTAATGAAAATGACGCTGAAAGCTGGGATATCGTCCAGAACTGGGCTTTGGGGTTGAAAGCGCAGGGTCGCTCGGTGTTGTTCATTCACCATGCTGGCAAAGGTGGAGGGCAGCGTGGCACTAGTAAGCGTGAAGATGTGCTGGACTCCGTTATTAATTTAAAGCGTCCATCGGATTACGAGGCTAAAGAAGGGGCAAGGTTTGAAGTACATTTTGAGAAGGCCAGAGGATTTTCGGGTGCAGAATCGGAACCGTTCGAGCTTAGTTTGAAGGAGGAGGGAGGAAGCTATAGCTGGGAGCAAAAAAGCTTAGACGATTCTACTTATCATAAGGTTATTAAGCTGGTTCGGGAGTCAGGCCTTAGTCAGGCGGATATTGCCAAAGAGGTGGGGGTGAACAAGTCCACAGTATGCCGCCATATCAAAACGGCTAAAGATAATGGGGTGCTATAGGTTATCTACTCGGTTCTCCAACCGAAAACGAACCGAGCTAGAACCGAAAGTACAACCGTGCTTAGAACCAAAACAGAGGCTAACGCGAACCGAAGTGAACAGAGAAAGTATCGGTTGTGATAACCGAGAGTTCTGCTTCGTTTTAGGTTGTTGCACGGTTGCACCCTATAGGTGCGCAACCGTGCAACAACCTGTAGAGTCTACTTTTTATTGGTATAGAACCGGCACCGAGTGTGAGTTGCCGCAGTGAGGGCATGTTGAATCGCCAGTATAGTATTGGTCACACTTCAAGCAATGCCGATTAGGTTTTTTGTTAGTAGGGCTAAGACTTGTTGTGTGATATTGACTTTCATTCTGTAAGTGATTTTTGTTGCTAGGGATATGTGTTAATGCAAAGCGTTGTTCAATGTGTACCATAAACTGGCGTTCTTCCTCAGCTTGTTTCCACTTATCCATCTCGTAATCGTATTTCAATTGAGCTTTAACGTGTCCTTCATTTGGGTGATATAGCCAATATTTATTCTCAGAGCTTTCATGCATAAAGTGTAAAAGTAGTTCAGTCAGAGTTAGATCATTATCTTGTGAATAGTACTTATGCCTAACCCATGTGATATCAATTTCTAAAAGTGCGCTTGATTTAGACTTTGGATTTTCCGGTCTTACTCTTTCAGGGTACGAAATGAACACTAAGATTTCGTAGTCGCCAATTTGGCTAACTAGGTCAGTGTGATCCGACTTTTTAAATGATAGGGATGAAAGGGTTCTACTTTGAGTCACCTCCGCCCGTGCGGTTGTTTGCCATGTTTCCTCGCAAGTATGAGCAACGTAATAAGCCGGAGTACAAAGTGCGTTTACGGTGCCTTCTAGCATTATTTGCTCAAGATATTGTCTACAGCAAACCTCGAAAGAAAGTTCGCACTCTTTCTCTGGTGGGGTCTCAGGATTGGGGTCATGAGAAAAGTGCCATTCTTTCTTCGCTCCTTTTCGTGCTAGCACGGGTTGCTTACAGCTGGGGCAAACACAATTGCACTTCCTACCGCTAGGTACTTGGCTTACCTCGACGTAGCGATTCTCAGGATTAATGGCGAAGGGAATTAGGGTCATTTAACAAATTAAAATTTAAAACCATACTTCATTTCGCGTTCTTGGAAGGCTATTACTCCACCTTCTAAGATCTCGCAAACGTGCTCTCTAATTCCTTTCTTATAAAGTACTCCGTCTTTTTCTGGTGATATGAACGAGTGTTCAATTGCTCCCGCACAGTATTCGAATTTATGTTTTTTATTTTCTTTGTCAGGAACTTGCCCGCTTTGGTTAGCTACTACCACACATTCTGAATCAGATGCGACAACAAGGTTAGCATTATGAGTGACTATTATGATCTGTCTTTTGTTTTTGCGTTGCCTAATATAGCCTTTTAAGAGGTCATAAATGGTTCGGTTATCTAGATTGTCTTCAGGCTGGTCAATCAATATAGGGTGGGTGGCGTTACTGAGGTGCAAAAGAAGGTTTAGTAATACGAGCCCTCGTTTGCCTGGTGACATATGCGCAATTTCATCACCGTTATAATTAACGATGTAGTTGAATTCGAAGCAGTTGCTAAAAAGTCGTTTCGTAGCAATTTCTAGCGATACTCCTTTTTTTAGAGTAGGTGCGTCTACTTTGCTCTTTATTGTGCTAAAAGCTTTTTCAATGGATTGGTTGTATGTATCTTTGCGGAAAATAGGAAATCCGCTTTCATCGAAAAGGTCAGGGAAAAGTTTTTCTAAATTTGTACGACGATCGAAGGATTTAATAAATTCATTGAATTTATCTGTGTTAATGCCCAAATCGCCTTTGATCCCAATTCCTTCATCTAGTTGGTAGTCTGTTTTTGTAAGTTCATTTGAAATATTTAGATAGCATTCTGTAAGCTGCTTGTGGTGATTGACTATTTGTTCGTAGACTTCTTTTCCGCGAGCATTTATAGATTGTATATGCTGTTCAATTCCCAATATCTGGTTGAGTTTCTCCTTTTCAATAGACTGTGTTTTATTTAGAGCGGCAAGAGCCTCTTGATCTTTAACTTTGTTAGATAGTGGCGTAAGTCGATTAGCTACTGCTTGGATTTCTTTATCAAGTTTTTGGATTAGTTCAGGTGTTTTAGCTGCTCTTGTTTTAGCGAAAACAGAGGAGTTATGCAGGGCAGTAGTTAGTTCTACTCTTGCGTTATCTAATATTTTAGAGACAAATTTTGAATTGAATTCTGATGGTAATTTTGAGTTGGCATTCAGTTTTAGAGAGTCAAAAATACTAGAGCTTTGGTCATTAAACAGTGCAGCCATTATATTAGATGTATGATAAAGCTTTTGGAGGGTTTCTTTTCTCTCATTTAGCGTACTTAGCCTTTTGGTAAGGTGTTGATAGAGCTCGTTTTCAGTTTCTGAGAAACCAGACTTTTCTTGTAGTGTTTTTATTTGAAGCTCTAGGCGAGTGGATTCTTTCTCAATCGCCTTTTTCTCACCAATTCGAGATTTTTCAGCTATTTGATTTTCATACTCGGAACGTAACAAGAAATATTCGCTAATGGAGTTTGATAGTTCTAACTCCAATTTTGCTATTCTGGTCTCGGACGAAGTAATAAACTCTTTGAATTTATCGTTTTGGCAGAGTATTGATTTCACGAGTTCATTTAGATGATCTTTTCCATCGTTCTCTGCGAGTTGATTTATATACAGCTGCGGAATGTATGTAATAGGCTTTGTGTTTTCTAACTCATTTAACTTACTGATATCGCCATTATCCCAAGTAACTTCGAAATCAAATTTAGGTGATCTCGCTAAATGCTCATATGTTGAGGAGTTAGAAATGGAGGAAACATCTTTGACGGCTTCATGGTTAATTGCTTTGGCAATATGATGAAGTAATAAAGATTTTCCTGACGATTTCCCACCAATAATTGATGTTAAATCTTTGCTTATAGGGATGTCGGCTAAGCTAAATTCCGGTTGCTCTCGACCGTCAATGAATTTGACTGCCTTAATGGTTTGGTATTCGCTTTTGGATTGAGGTGAGTTGTGCTGTATTCTCACTCGGGATTCTGGGTCGTACACTACTTGCTTTAGGCCGCGGAAAGATAATTCTGCCTTGATCCACGTTAGCCTATTCTCATCAGGCTCTAAGAGCTTTTCTAAATCATGCGCATCTGAACCCCATAGGCAGGGTTTTTTTGTGCCAAATTCTTGTATGAATTCATCTTGAGAATCGTGAAACTCTCCTTGCATGAACCTAACAGTGCCGGGATTAGCGGTGAACATGAAGTGGGCTTGTTTAATTAGGTTTTTCCGGCTCGCATGGCCGGAAGAACTCCAAGACACTCTACTTAAGTCCTCATCTGGATTTATTCCGAGTAGATATTTGTCTGCAAAAAGAGGGTGGCCTAGGGTTTTTAATATATTAGACTCATCCACGCCTGCATTCATCATCCCTATATAAAGGTCGCTGCGTCCGCTATCTCGAAAGGCGCTATGTTCCTCTTTTAACGCCTTTCCGTAATTTTCCAAGTTGGTCTTGGTAAGTGGCATTTGGTGTGCCGGCGAACCAGTTTCTGCATAACTGTCAAAGGTTACCTGTTGTAAGAAGTTGGTTTGAATTTCTTCAATCGAAAGTTCGTCAGATAAGATTACGTGAAAGTTGAGTTTTCTATTGAGGCTACTTAATTCTCGAGCGTTTCCGGTGATAAATTTGCTAAGCCTAAACTCAATATTGGGGACTATCAGCATGTTCTTGATATGGCTGATTTCATCTTCACTAAACAAAGATCGCAATTTCTCGTCATTGCCCAAGTAGTCTTTTCTGAGCTTTGTGTAGCCGTCGATTGAAAAGTAATCAGTTATTCCAACTGCGAAAATTTGTTCTTGGTATGCCTTTTTGAATAGTGTTTGGACATATGTGTCCCAATCGGTATTGAACTGATTGTTTAGTATAGATTCAGGCGTGTGGACGTGTAGGTCCCATTTGTTCCATTCGGAGCCTCGGTGCAACAACTTATTATCCTTGTCGTTTATTGTATTTGGATCTAAGTATCTAGTTTATTGGGACTACTGTAAATAAAGATGATCTGAATATCGAGGTGCAATAAGGTAGCACCATGGTAGCACCAGAAGTAAGTGCTTGGTGAGGTGGAATATAAGTTATTGAAAAAAAAGAGGCTTTCCAAAGGAAAGCCTTAAAGTTTTATAACAACTAGGGATTTGGGAAATGACATTGGAGAGGTGTTAGCGCGCCGTCATTTCCCTTGCGCTATATTTTTAACCCTAGCTTAGTTTTGGTCGTTTGCGTGGCGGGTAACGAAAAACACCTGAAATTCAATAATCTCGTTACATAAGACAACAACTGTTAATAGGTAAATAAATGTTAAGCTATAAAAAACAATCATTTACCTTGCAAAAGCTAGAATGTGCTTTATATTTATTACGTAAGCTAAAAATTGGCGAAGGTCATTAACGAGTTCTACCAAGCTCCAGACCTTACAGACCGATCGGCTACAAACTATAAAATTAAGCCACACAAAGTGGCGCAGTAATGACAACTAAATAGCTTTACCGTGCGGGTAAAAAGGTATCACTATGTCTCAGCAAGCCAATGGGCCTATCGCTGCGTGTTCGAGCGAGTCTCCGGCCAACTTACGTAATAATGTTCGACAGCAACTCAGCGCAGATGTAGACGCGTTTTTGAGTAAAGGTGGCGCAGTTAGCCAGATTGCTGACAATGTACGAGCAGATCCTCCTAAAAAACCAACAATGAATTATGGCTCTGCCCCAATTTAGGGCTTAGCCAGTAGTAAGCAGTAGTGTAGTAAGAAGTAAGTAGATTTCAGTCCGGCTTTAGGTAAGAAGTAGTATCCATGTGAGCGCGTTTATACGCGCTTTTTTTATGCGTGCTTGCAAAGCACTGCCTTTGTGCGCATAATCACCCTCCCAAATGAGAAGCAATTCTCCTTTTTAGTGTGACGCTGTTGATTAGAAAGCATAAGAATGACGGCAGCGAAAACGCAAACGTGTAGACAGGATGTTGCTAAACGCGTGTTATAAGAGGTTGTAAGTAGTAGATGTTGGTTGAGATGTACAATATAGCAATGGCCGCGACCATGGCAATTGCTGGGCTGTTATTGACGCGGGACTATGTAAGGTTCCTTCAAAGTACGCACAAAATGAATGCACTTGTTAAAAGCGTTCAACATGTCTTTTCACCATCCTCTCATCGTGGAACGACCAAAAGTGGTTACTACCCTGTTCTAGAATATAGAAGTGAAGACGGCCCTGTAAGCTTCACTTGTATCGACCCTGAAGCGGCTGATCGCTTCCATATTGGCGACAAAATTAAGCTTCACGTATCTAAGTCACGCAGAAGTCACTCGCGTAATTGCCGTACTTTTGTCGCATTAAGTTTGATGTTGAGCCTGCTTGTTAGCGGTATGTTGATTTCAGCACTTGTTCCTGATTCAGGCATCGGTTTGATGCACATTATTATTGCGTCGTTCGTTGTTGCAGTTTGCTTATTTGTGATCGTTCGTTTTAAACGAGAGCAAGACGAAACAGAGAACCTACAAACGCTTGATATTGAAAACGGTGACGTGCGCTATTGTTTGCGTGAGCCAACGGCTTTCAACCAATGGCGTAAGAGTTTCTATGACCGAAAGCAAGCTGTTCGTGTTCGTATGTCGCAAGCTTTCGGTGCATGTTGTTTTGTGGCTTCCGGCAGTATTGTCGTAGGGGCAATTCTACCGAGTATTATCTAAGCACCTCGACGCCATTGGTGGAATCGTTCTACCAGCTTTAGAGTGCTCGGTTTAACGCTAGCGCGTTTCCATTCTCCGGCTAAGTATTTATTCGATTCCGCTAGGGTAGGATAAATATGGATCGTTCCCAGAAGTTTGTTTAAGCCAAGATTATGCTTCATGCCCGTCACGAACTCGGTGATCAAGTCGCCAGCATGATGTCCGACAATGCAAGCGCCTAGTATTTTGTCTTTGCCTTTTTCTGTCAGCACTTTTACTTGACCATAATCGACGCTATCGGCAATGGCGCGATCTAAGTCATCAATCCCGTAGCGGTGCACGTCATATTCGATGTTAGCTTGTTTTGCTTCATCTTCGCTTAAGCCTACTCGCGCGATTTCAGGGTCGGTGAAGGTCGCCCAAGGAATCACGCGATAATCTGCTTTAAAGCGTTTCAGTGTGCCAAATAGGGCGTTCACCGATGCATACCATGCTTGATGCGAAGCTGCATGCGTAAGCTGATAAGGACCAGCAACATCACCGCAGGCATAGATGTTTGGATATTTAGTTTGAAGATATTCGTTGACCTCAATCGTGCTGTTTTCTGAATTTTCGATACCTAGTTCTTCAAGACCAAAACCTCGGGTATTCGCTGTACGACCAACAGCAAACAACACGCAGTCAAATTCGATCTCTTTGGATTGTTCGCCAGCGTCGAGAACGAGTAGCTGCTGCGAGCTATCAGTAGTGTCTTTAGCGCGGACAACAGAATGGCCAAGTAAAATATTCATGCCTTCATCGCGCATTTTCGCCAGTACGAGCGAAGACATATCTTCATCTTCTTTTGGCAATAGGCGCATGTCGCGACCTACCAAGGTGACGTTCACACCTAAACGATGGAAGCTTTGAGCGAGTTCGCAGCCGATCGGGCCTGTTCCAACGACAACCATAGATTTTGGTGGTGTACGAAGATTCCAAATCGTATCTGAATTGTATGCCAGTTCAGTATTGAGCCCTTCGATAGTTGGCATGGTCGGACGAGCGCCCGTCGCAATGACGATATTTTGAGCGGCAATTGTTTCGCCGTTTACCTCAACACGCCAGGGATCAAGAATTTTGGCGCTGCCTGTAATGCAGTTCACTCCCAGATCGGTATAGCGCTCGATGGAATCATGAGGTTCAATTTTCTTGATAACTTCTTGCACGCGTTCCATGACAGCTTCAAAGTTAACGCTCGTGTTTTCTACATTCACGCCGTAGGTGTTTGCGGTATCGACGTAATGCTTGATCTTCGCCGATCGAATCAATGCTTTGCTCGGTACACATCCTGTATTCAGACAATCTCCACCCATTTTATGGCGCTCGATAAGATCGACTTTGGCTTTTGTTGCCGCAGCAATATAAGAGCTTACTAAACCGGCAGCACCTGCACCGATTACTACCATGTTTGAGTCAAAGCTCTTTGGCTTATCGTACTCGCTGTAAACGCGTTGGGCCTTAATACGTTCCAGTGCGCGTTTGGCGACAAACGGGAATATGCCTAAGGCAGCAAAGGACAATAAAATTGCAGGAGATGCGATGCCTGATAACGAATCTAATTCTGCTAACTGTGTTCCCGCATTCACGTAGACAAATGTGCCCGGCAACATACCTAGCTGGCTCACCCAAAAGTAGCGGCGCAATGGAAAGTTTGTCAGCCCCATTAGTAAGTTGACTGCGACAAATGGAAAGATGGGTACGAGGCGCAAACCGAATAGATAAAATGCCCCTTCTTTATCAATGCCTTCATTGATTTTACTGAAGCTAGATTGAAAACGTTGCTGTACCGAATCGCGGAACAGAGTTCTCGCCATTAAGAACGCGATACTTGCGCCTATTGTGCTAGCAAATGAGACGAGCAATAGCCCTTGCACGAGCCCAAAGATTGCACCTGCTGCGAGTGTAATCAGTGTGGCTGCTGGGAGTGACAGCGCGGTGACCGCGACATAGATTAGGAAGAAAATTACGGCAGCTTTAAAAGGCTCGTTAGCTTGATAATCAAGTAGAGCGTCGCGCTGCGCTAGAAAATAATCCAGGCTTAGGTATTGATCTAAACCAAGGCTGTAAAACACGACAAAAGCAGCCGCGATGGAAATAATGAGAATGAGTTTTTTGACCGACATGAAATGCTCTTACTTAGTGGATGCTCAGCGAGATAAGACTTACTATAATCAGCTTAGTTCAATAGGCATAGCCCTATCACCGATTACCTAGTTTTTGGAGTTACTTTTGGCTTTTTCGCTATCACGACAGTTTCCTAATACTCGTATGCGTCGTTTGCGTGCTCAAGATTCAACCCGACGTTTAGTTGCAGAGAATACTTTGCAAGCTTCTGATCTGATCTATCCGATGTTTGTGATTGAAGGAGAACAACAGCGCGAGGCTGTACCATCCATGCCAGGTGTTGAGCGTGTCAGTATCGATTTTCTGGTCGAAGAAGCCAAAGAGCTAGTTGCTTTAGGCATACCAGCTGTCGCGTTGTTCCCAGTGACGCCTCCATCGGCAAAGTCTGATTGTGCAAAAGAAGCATGGAATGCTGATGGCTTAGCCCAACGGGCTGTCCGTGCTTTGAAAAATGCCACTCCAGAACTTGCGGTCATTACCGACGTTGCTTTAGATCCTTTTACTAGCCATGGCCAAGACGGTTTGATAGACGAGGATGGCTATGTGCTAAATGATCAAACGGTCGAAGCATTAGTGAAACAAGCTTTATCTCATGCAGAAGCTGGTGCGGACATTGTAGCGCCGTCGGACATGATGGATGGTCGTATTTCTGCTGTGCGTGAAGCATTAGAAGAAGCGGGTCATGTAAATACTTCTATTTTGGCTTACTCGGCGAAATATGCATCGGCCTATTATGGACCCTTCCGAGACGCGGTTGGCTCAGCAGCAAATCTTGGTAAAGCGGATAAAAAGTCCTATCAAATGGATCCTGCTAACTTGCAAGAAGCGATTCATGAAGTGGCCTTAGATCTGGAAGAAGGAGCCGATATGGTGATGGTTAAGCCAGGCATGCCGTATTTAGACGTGGTACAAGCCGTTAAAACTGAGTTGCGTGTGCCGACTTTTGTGTATCAGGTGAGCGGCGAATATGCGATGCATATGGCAGCATTTGAAAACGGATGGTTAGATCGCGACAAAATGATTTTGGAATCTTTATTGTGTATCAAACGTGCTGGTGCCGATGCCATTCTGACGTACTTTGCAAAAGACGCTGCTAGATTATTAAACGGTTAGCATGATGATGTTTATGCGGCTCACTCTTCTGTTTGTATTGCTTTTTGCCAAACCAGTTTTGGCTGATGAGAATGCATTAATCTCGTGGAGCGAGCCTGCATACGCTTTAGATTATAGCCGCCTAAACGAGCGTATTTTTGACGACTTCTCTTTACCAATAGAGTCTTTTGTCACTAAGCAATTGTCGTTAGACGAGCCTATTAGGATAGAAGTGTCGGCGCGCCCCTATGCCTATTATGAGCAAAGTGAGCGTCGTGTTTATCTGCCCCTATCTAATCTCTATCGCGTGAATGATGATCTACAAGCGCGCTTTCCACATCAGCCAGAAGTACAGAACACTATTTTTAATACAACCTTACAGTTCTATTTTTTAGTGGAGCTAATTCGTGCGATTTCAGTTGAGCAGTCATTGCGCATTACCGGCTGGGAGGCCGAGCGAGTTGATGCCTTGGCAACCATCATTTTGCTCAACGATGAACGTGTCGGCCAAGACTATTTACTAGATGCTGCAGAAGAGTTTTTGCTAATTGATCGTGCTGTCGCATCAATTGAGGCGCAGCGATTCAAAAATGAGTTTGCGGCGGATGAGTACCGATTAAGCCAAGTGCTTTGCATTATGCAAGCTTATGATGCTCAAGGTATTCGCGTGGCGAGTAGTGATGGCTTATGCCAAGGACAATATGAAGCAGGAATGAACTTTTGGTCGAAAGCGCTAGAGCCTTATCTGCAAGATAAATCGCTTTTGAAGCGCTGGCTGGCTCAACCTCGCGCTTCACAAGAAAGTGGTTCTTAATACCAGATAACGAAAGCTGCAGCTGCGCCAAGACCACACTTTTCATCGTGGTTACTTGTTCGACAAATGTGTTTGCCCGCCGCATAAGTGAGTGCAGCACCGACTAGATACAATTCAAGATCGCGCTCTTTTTGAAATGATGAGCAGCCACTAAACAAAACAGTCATGGCCACAAGACTGGTGATGATCAACTTCTTCATCGAAGAAACATTCCCTTATAAATAAGTTAGCTTTCGAGAGCGCTATCCTACAAACAGGGGTAAAGCACGGCAAGCGTGTAATGAGATGAACGTGACATGGTTGTCAGCGAATGCTGTAAACAATGTTAAAAAGAGCCTAGAAGAGTTCTACGTCGTCGTCACTTGGTGGTTCTGGTTCAGATTTTGTGACGACATTTTTTGTTAATGCTTCTACCGCTGTGATCGAGCTGATTAGACTATGAAAGTGCAATTCTAAGGCATCGCTATTTTGATAGAGCACTTCCATTGAATCAAAGGCTTCACTTGAGAGTTGCAGCAGCTTCGCTTCTTGTTCTTCTGTGAGATCTAAAGTCATCGCGGCGATGTGTAACTCGTCCGATAGATTCTTCATAATATCGCGCGCATACATCTGAGTTTCTGCCGAGACCGATTTGATTAAATCCATAATTGAATTCACTTGGTCATGCTGACTATTAATCAAGTTATTGACGGCGATGGTTCGGGCTTTTGCTTCAGCCAGAGCTGAGCCTTGCAACAGAATGTCGCGTAATCGACCGTACTTTTCTTGATCTTCCCAAGGAGCATTTGTCACAACCATAACAAGATATTCGAGTTTGAAAACTAAAATGCGATTCTTTGAAAGAACACGAATGTCCGTTGTAATCGCTTCATCAAGAATCTTTTTAGCGGCCTCGTGAACAGCGCCCTCTGGGTAATAATGTCGTTCGTTGTTGTCGAGAATTAGGGTATAGGTCGACAACTCCATGCTGTTGCATAGTCGGAACAGAGCGTTTGCCACATCATCGATGCTGCTCGATTCTTGCAACCATTCGACTAATTGCATTAGTAAGCCAATTTCTGATGCTGCCCGCATTGCTGTTAATGCAGTATCAGTGCTTGTTTTTAATTGATCTTGAAGTTCTTGGTTATGTTTTTTTAGCTTCACAAACGACTGAAGCTTATTTTCCACCCGCTTTTTTTCCCAGTTGTGTCCGATATAACTATCCAAAGGCAAGGTGGTTAACATGTTACAGGGCTTCTGCTCTAGTGAATCATCGATAAAGCCCAGCATTGTTGGGGTGTTTTCGGGGAAGCTCTGCTCTAGATGGTCAATGAGAGCGTGGTAGTCAACGTTTTCGACGATATCGAAAAGAATGGCGTGCGGATGATGCGCAATGCCTTTCACAACATCGTCATTTGAGCTTAATGATGCTGTGTCGGTAGGAAGTGTGAGATGCAGTGATCCTTCGAGTTCATTTAACTCGCCGTAGCTCGAGCTATCGCGTCCTGCAGCGTGAAAAAACACGACTTTTTGTGCACCCATCAAAAAACATCTCTACTGACTTAATGTGGAAGCAAGTCTAGTACAAGATTTTGGGAATGCTCAAAATAGAAATTTAGGAAATATTTCCTGTTACTCGAACGCGTTTTGAGCCCTTTATTTGCTCTGTATTGGACACTTTTCGGCGCTCAACTTCTGTGTCTATCCAGTTTTTCAGGGCGATGATTAGACCCATGCCGACGAAGGCTCCCGGAGGCAATATCGCAAACAGGAAGTTACTGTAATCATCGACAAGTGTAATCTCCCAAGCATGCGCCATGTCACCGAAAATGAGGTGCATGTTGCTAAATAATGTTCCTTGGCCAATCACTTCGCGTGCCGCGCCCAAAAGAACCAACACGATGAGAAATCCTAAGCCCATCATAAAGCCATCAACTGCGGCGAAAAGTGGATTGTTCTTACTAGCATAGGCGTCGGCACGTCCTAAAATCGCACAGTTAGTTACGATTAACGGAATGAAAATGCCTAGAATCTGGTACAACTCATAGGTAAAGGCTTGCATGAGTAGCTCCGCGCAAGTTACGAGCGAAGCAATAATCATTACGAAAGCAGGAAGGCGAATAGAGTCGTTCACATAGTTCCGAATCAAAGACACCGCGATATTCGACATCAACAATACCAGCATCGTTGCTAAGCCAAGACCAATCGCATTGACGACGGTTCCTGTTACGGCTAACAGCGGGCACAAACCGAGTAATTGAACGATTGCTGGATTATTAGACCAGAGACCATTCTTACTTAGGGTTTTGATTTCAGTTAAATTCGACATCGTTATTCCTGCCTAATATGGCTTTAAAGACTCAGCTTAGATTTTGGTGCTTGAGATAAAAGCTGATCTTGGTGTGTCTCGAAAAAAGTTAGAGCGTCGTATACCGCCGAAACAATGGCACGTGGAGTGATGGTCGCGCCGGTGAGTTGATCGAATTCGCCACCATCCTTTTTAACATTCCATGCTTCGGTATCTGTGTTTGATAGAGACTTTTCGTTAAAACTTAGAATCCAATCTGACTTGCTCAATTCAATTTTATCGCCAAGCCCTGGTGTTTCTTTGTGAGTAAGCACTCTGACGCCGATTAACTCTCCGTCAATACCTACAGCAATAAGTAACTCAATCGGAGCGGTGTAACCATCGGGCGCAGTCCATGGGAAAATTAAGCTTGTCGTACGCGAATCTTTCTTTGCAAGGAATACTTCTCGTTCGACGCCTTGATAGCTTAGTAAATAGCTATCAGCGAGAAGGTCATTGCTACGCAGAGATTCAGGAACAAGGGCGTATAAGGCCGCTAGACGAGCTTTCTTTTCTTGTTCAGCGATTCGTTCACTCGTATTGGTTTGTACAAGTGCGACTAAGCCAGCCGTTAATATAGCGAATAAGCCGAGACCAATCGCAGCACGCACTGCTGACTGAAAAGTACTTGGCGTTTTGTTTGGCTGATCGTTTTGATCCATATCGCTCATAATTCTTATACCTTCGCCTTAGGGCCGCGTTTTGCTTTGTTATGGCCAAAGGTTCGCGGTTGCGTATAGACATCGATTAGGGGGGCTGCAAAGTTCATCAGTAGCACAGCGAAAGCAATTGCATCAGGGTAAGAGCCCCAGGTTCGAATAATGTAGGTAAATAAGCCAACACCTAGACCAAAAATAAAACGACCGCGTGGTGTTGTTGATGAAGAGACTGGGTCCGTTGCGATAAAGAAAGCACCAAACATCGTCGCACCCGCAAGTAAGTGAATACTTAATGGCACGGCTTGGTCGGGGTTAGACGAAAATAAAATTGCTGGAAGTGCTAAGCCGAGTAATACGCCTGCAGGTGTCTGCCAAGGTATGATTCTTAGTGCCAGAAGACCAAGACCGCCAAGTAAGAAGGCTACATTTACCCATTCCCAACCAAGAACGATTCCCGAACCAAAGATGTCTTGGCTGGTAATCGCTTCATAAGTGCTCGCTTTCACCTCATGCTTATATACGTCTAAGGGTGTCGCGCCAGAGTATCCGTCGGGAGCATTCTCTATTTCCCAAATGCTAGCGAGCGTTTGTTGGACGCTAGGGAAATTTTCTTGAAGTGTGGTCGGGCTTGCCCAGTTGCTCGTCATAGCAAGAGGGAAGGAGATGAGCACGAGCGCATAGCCAGCCATAGCCGGGTTGAACGGGTTGTAGCCCAGACCGCCATAGAGTTGCTTCACAAAGATAATTGAGAAACTTGCGGCAATCACGCTTATCCACCATGGCGCTAATGGTGGTAGCGCTATTCCTAGCAGCACCCCTGTCAGCAAGGCACTGTAATCACTTAAGTAAAAACCGATACGACGTTTGCGTAAGGCTAAAATAGCAGCTTCGCTGAGCACTGCGGTAATACTGCAAAGGAGCACATTATGTAGGTTGCCCCAGCCGAAAAAGTAAGTTTGCGCGATCAAGCCCGGAATACATAACAGGATAACCCAGCGCATGATGCTAGAGGTGCTTTGATTTTGTTTAGTATGTGGTGAGCTTCGAGTAAGTAGTCCCATTTAATTTTCAACCTCTTGGCTCTTCGCTTGTGCTAGTGCGTCTTGCGCGGCTTTTACACGCACTTTGTTTTTATCAACGGCGCGTTGGAATTTTTCGATGTTCTCGGGAGCATTAGCTTTTGCGTCTTCGAGCGTATCGATCATCTTATCGAGTTTGGCCTGCGCTTTTTCTAGATTAGCTTCTAATACCTCAACAGGGACTGTTTCAGTTTTCGGCTCTGGTTTATTCTCTGATGAGGCCGCTTGTGCATCGTTCAATGCTTGCTTCGCTTGTTCTACGCGAGCTTTATTTTTATCAACGGCGCGTTGGAATTTTTCGACATTCTCGGGTGCGTTAGCTTTTGCATCTTCGAGCGTATCGATCATCTTATCGAGTTTCGCCTGCGCTTTATCGACATTGCTTTGCAGCGTTTCAAGGGACACTTCTGAGACCGCTTGTGGTGTTGGCGCGCTAACGGTTTGCGCTTTTTCTAGTGCTTGTTTCGCCTGATTCACGCGTAGTTGATTTTTCTCGACCGCGCGCTGCAGTTTGGCAACATTATCCGGTGCATTGGCCTTGGCATCTTCGAGTGCATCGATCATCTTATCGAGCTTGCTTTGGGCTTTGTCTAAGTTGCCTTGTAATTCTTCAACGGAGACTTGTGCCGAAACGGTTTCTGCTTTGCTCGCGTTTTTGCGCGCTAATGCTGCTTCAATAGCGGCTTTTTTTGGATCAACAGATTCGGCATTGGCTGCCGCTGCTTTTTTCTCGGCTTGTAATTTCGCTGCTGCTTCTGCGCGTGCTTTTCGTTTCGCTTCTTTTTCTTGCGCTTCACGTTCTAAACGTTCTTGGCGTGCTTCAAAACGAATACGGGCTTTTTCTGATTTGTCTGTGTCCAGGCGTTTTGCTTTTATCTCACCTTTTGCGTGTCGGTAGTGCTGAACGAGTGGAATGGAACTAGGACAAACATAGGCACAGGCGCCACATTCGATGCAATCAAATAGATTGTGCTGTTCAGCTTTTTCATACTCGGCAGAACGAGAGAACCAATATAGTTGCTGAGGCAATAACTCTGCTGGGCAGGCTTCTGTACAAAGGCCACAACGGATGCAGGCTTGAGCTTGATCTTCAAATGGCAACTCTTTGGCAGACGGCGCAAGAATACAGTTTGTTGTTTTAACGACCGGCGTATCGAGCTGTTCGATGGTGTAACCCATCATTGGACCGCCAATGATTAAGCGCGCATCGCGACTATCTTGAAACTGAAATTCCTGGAGCAAGTGCGACATCGGTGTACCGATAAGCGATTCAACATTGCATGATTTTTTGAACTGATCACCGGTGAGCGTTGTGATGCGCGAGATCAATGGCTCTCCGTAGCGAACTGCGCGATACACTGCACGAGCCGTTGCGACATTTTGGCATACGACGCCGATATCGGCAGGGATGCCGCCGCTAGGCACTTCTTCACCTGTCAGAATATAGATAAGCTGTTTTTCACCACCAGATGGGTATTTAGTGGGGATGACTGCAAGTTCAATCGTGTATTGGCTGGCACTAGTATGGCCTTGATGTTCGGCAAGTGCTTCTTGAATTGCGGTATAAGCTTCAGCCTTGTTGTCTTCGATCGCTAATACGATATGTTGCGGCTCAAGTAGGCGCGCCATGATCTCTATGCCGCGTAGCATTTCGTCGGCATAGGTGCGCATTAACATGTCATCGGAGGTGATATACGGCTCGCACTCCACACCATTAATGACCAGTGTCTTGAGTTTCTTTTGGTTTGCTGGGTGGAGTTTTACTTCACTTGGAAAGCCAGCTCCGCCCATGCCAGCAACGCCCGCACGACGAATACACTTAAGGACTTTTTCGCGCTCAAGATTTAGATAATCTTCATGTGCTTCTAGTTCGCACCATTGATCTTCGCCGTCGGTATCAATGACAACACATGGAGCGCTTAATCCTGATGGGTGTGCAATGGCTTGATCGCTTATTTCTCGAACCACACCAGAGCTTGGTGCGTGCACACAGGCGCTGATTACACCATCTGCGTCTGCAATTAATTGGCCTTTCAGAACTCGGTCGCCAGCGTTCACAAGGACCTTTGCGGACTTCCCTACGTGTTGTTGAAGCGGAACGATGAGTGTCGAAGGTAGACTCGCTTTTTGTATACCTAGTTGGGTACTTTGTGTCTTGTTTTCTTCAGGGTGTATACCGCCGTGAAAATCATGCAGTGTGCGTGAATTATTATGCGCAATACGAAGCTTTGCCATTATGCTGCACCTTTATCTGTCGTTATGATCGACGACTGCGGTGCTGACCAGTGCCAACCTGCAATGCCATTGTCTACTTCAACCATGTCGATACAGTCGACTGGGCAAGGCTCAATACACAGATCACAGCCTGTGCATTCTGATGCGATGACCGTATGCATGTGCTTGGCTGCGCCTAATATCGCATCGACCGGACACGCCTGAATGCATTTGGTACAGCCAATGCATTCGTCTTCGCGAATGACGGCGACTTGCTTCGCTTTTTCTTCACCATGCTCTGCATCGAGTGGTAAAGGCTCGACATCTAAAAGATCTGCAAGAGCTTGGATCGTTGCTTCACCACCAGGCGGACACTTATTAATGTCTTCACCATTTGAGATGGCTTCAGCATATGGGCGGCATCCTGGGTGACCACATTGTCCACATTGAGTTTGGGGTAGTAGATCATCAATTTGATCAACGATAGGGTTGCCTTCTACACGAAAACGTATCGCTGCAAATCCTAAAATCGCACCAAAGACTACGGCTAAGCTTAATAAAACGATAATTGCGGTTACTGCAATGGACATTAGAACGCCACCAATCCGGTAAAGCCCATAAATGCTAATGACATAAGACCAGCGGTGATCATTCCGATAGCTGAGCCTTTAAATGCATTCGGAATATCAGCGAACGCAAGACGTTCTCGCATCGCCGAAAACAATATCATAACGAGAGAAAAACCAATCGCTGCGCCGAAGCCATACAGAATGGATTCGACAAATCCGTTTTGCTTTTTGATGTTGAGTAAAGCAACGCCAAGTACTGCGCAGTTTGTTGTGATCAACGGAAGGAAAATACCCAGTACGCGGTACAACAAAGGGCTTGTTTTGCGTACAACGAGTTCTGTGAATTGCACGACAACTGCAATAACTAGAATGAAAGAGATCGTCTGCAAATACGCAAGATCGAAAGGTTCTAGTAGATAGGTGTATACGAGATACGCACACACTGAAGACAAAGTAAGCACGAAGGTTGTCGCAAAGGACATCCCCATTGCCGTTTCAAGCTTATTCGATACACCCATGAATGGGCATAAACCGAGGAACTGCACGAGCACAAAGTTGTTGACCAAAATTGTGCTCACTAATATGAGTAGATATTCCGTCATGCTGCTTACTTCTCAGGCGTCTTACATAATTCGCATGCCAGGCTGAGCGCCTTCATGAGGTTCAAGAAGCCAAATGTCTTTGCCACCAGGGCCAGCTGCTAGAACCATACCTTCAGACATACCGAACTTCATTTTTCTTGGTTTGAGGTTGGCAACCATCACCGTATGCTTACCAACGAGATCTTCAGGCGCATAGGCAGACTTGATACCTGAGAACACTTGTTTTTCGGTGAAGCCTAAATCAAGCGTTAGCTTGAGTAGTTTTTTCGCACCATCAACGTGTTCAGCGTTTTTGATAAGGGCTACGCGTAAATCAACTTTGGCGAAGTCATCAAACTCAATTTCGTCTGCAATCGGCTCGGCATTATTTTCTTGTTTGGCCGGCGCATCGTATTTCTTACCTAATTGCGCTTCGGCAGCTGCCGCTTCTTTTGAAGCCTCAAGCATAGAATCGATTTTAGGCATTTCGACACGTGTCATAAGTGGCTTGAACTTCGTAATAGCATGCGCTGTCAGGAGAGTTTCTCGTGCATCCCACGATAATTCTGTATTAAGAAAGGCCTCTGATTTTTCACGCATGACAGGCAAAATTGGGCCAAGATACGTCATTAACTGGCGGAACATGTTGATGCCGTTGGAGCAGATTTCGTGCAGAAGCTCGCTCTGCTCAGGATCTTTTGCAACAACCCATGGTGCCTGTTCATCGATATATTGGTTTGCGATATCTGCAAGCTCCATAATTTTACGTACGGCTTTACCAAACTCTCGGCCTTCATAGAAATCAGCGATTTGATCACCGGCTTCGATGAATTGCTGCAGCAGCTCGTTGTTTGCTTGAGCAGCCAATTGTCCATCGAACTTTTTAGTGATAAATCCTGCGCAACGGCTCGCAATATTGACGACCTTGCCAACCAAATCCGAATTAACTCGCTGAGCAAAATCTTCGAGGTTTAAGTCGAGATCATCGACATTCGACGTTAATTTTGCCGCGAAGTAATAACGTAAGTACTCTGGATCTAGATGTTCAAGATAGGTGCTTGCTTTAATAAATGTCCCACGAGATTTCGACATTTTTTTGCCGTTAACAGTGACAAAACCGTGCGCATGAACGGCAGTAGGCGTTCTATAGTCAGCGCAGCTCAGCATTGCTGGCCAGAACAAAGCATGGAAGTTGATAATGTCTTTACCAATAAAGTGGTATAGCTCTGTGATTGAGTCTTTCTTCCAATATTCGTCAAAATCCAGATCGTCACGACGATCACAGAGATTTTTGAAACTCGCCATGTAACCGATCGGAGCATCTAGCCAAACGTAGAAGTACTTGCCTGGTTGCTCCGGAATTTCAAAACCGAAATATGGCGCATCACGCGAGATATCCCACTCTTGAAGTCCGGCATCTAACCATTCAGAAAGCTTATTTGCGATTTGATCTTGCAGCGTGCCACTGCGTGTCCATTCGCTTAAAAAGTCTTGGAATTCAGGAAGTTTGAAAAAGAAGTGTTCAGAGTCTTTTTCAATTGGTGTAGCACCAGAAATTACAGAAACAGGGTTGATCAACTCCATTGGTGAATAGGTTGCACTGCAGTTCTCGCAGTTATCACCATATTGATCTTCAGCGCCACATTTCGGGCAGGTTCCTTTAACAAAACGGTCTGCTAGGAACAGTTCTTTTTCAGGGTCGTATGCTTGCGTAATGCTACGACGGGCGATCTTTCCGTTTTTGTCTAGTGCGGTGTAGATTGATTCTGCGAGCGTTTGGTTTTCAGGTGAATGCGTTGAATAGTAGTTATCAAAACCGACTGAAAATCCAGCAAAGTCGCGCTGGTGCTCTTGGTTGATGCGATCAATTAGTTGTTCTGGTGTAATGCCTTCTTTTTCGGCGCGTAACATGATGGCAGTGCCATGCGCATCATCGGCACACACATAAGTACATTGTTCTCCGCGGCTCTTTTGAAAACGTACCCAAATATCCGTTTGAATATACTCAAGTAAATGGCCTAAGTGAATCGGGCCGTTCGCATAGGGTAGAGCACTAGTAACAAGAATTTTACGCACTGAATAAGTCTCTCAAACATTCAAAAGGAGGTTGTGATCGCACTGCTAAGCTGCATGAGCCTAGCACAGAAAAATGCGGCGCTATCATACCGATCTAAGCGATACTTTTCATCTTTCTTACGCTTATATGCTTAGATTCGCTTTATAAGCTTGAATTTTTTTTATCTGCCTCGATTTAGTGGAGGGGTGAAGCCAACTTTCAAGTCAGTGCTATGTATAAGGGGATAAGTTATGAGTCAGGTCAACGCTGAAGAATTAAAGGATGCGATTGCGCAATACATCGACCCTTATTTACAACAAAATTTGTATGACATTGGTGCAGTTAAATCGGTTGAGGAGATAGACGGAAAGGTCTCGGTTCGTATAGAACTGCCCTATGCAAGCTTAGGGTTACACGGCGCAGTGCAGCAACTGCTCAGTACTCAGATTGAATATTTAGATGGGGTAGCGAGTGTAGATGTCCAAGTGGGACAACGCGTGCTTGCGCACGAGGCCCAGAATAACTTGCCGAGTTTAAGCAATGTTAAAAACATTATTGCGGTTGCCTCTGGTAAAGGTGGGGTAGGTAAGAGTACTAGTGCTGTGAATCTAGCATTAGCGCTTGCACAGGAAGGTGCTAGTGTTGGCATCTTGGATGCGGACATTTACGGCCCGAGTGTTGGCATGATGTTAGGCATTGCTGAAGATGCACGCCCAGAAACCTACGAAGATAAAATGTTTGTGCCGATCGAAGCGCATGGTATTCAGTCGATGTCCATGGCTTACCTTGTGACAGATAAAACTCCAGTTGTATGGCGAGGACCAATGGTAAGTGGCGCGCTGATGCAATTATTAACGCAAACACGTTGGAACGATTTAGATTACCTGATCATTGATATGCCACCTGGAACGGGTGACATCCAGTTGACCTTGGCGCAAAAAGTACCCGTGACAGGATCGATTGTCGTAACGACGCCTCAAGATATAGCGTTGTTAGATTGTAAAAAAGGAATCGAAATGTTCCGCAAAGTGAACATTCCAGTCTTTGGCGTTATTGAAAATATGAGTATGCATATTTGCAGTGCGTGTGGTCATCATGAACCATTATTTGGTGAAGGTGGTGGTCGACGCATTGCGGAAGCTTATGACACAACTGTGTTGGGTGAAATGCCTCTGCATCAAACCATTCGTGCACATATGGATGCTGGTGCTCCGACAGTGACAGCAGAACCAGATAGTGAAGTCGCTCTGCTATATAAAGACATTGCGCGAAAAGTTGGGGCCGAAATCTCGAAACAAACGCAAGATGCTAAAGGAAACTTCCCCGAAATTATTGTATCGACCGATTAATAGCTACGAACGACACGTGGTGTTTTCAGCCATGTATCTAAAAACTCGGGAATATCATCAACGCCCAAGGGTTTTTCATAAATAAATCCTTGGGCGTAGTCGCAGCCTAATTGAATAAGTACGTCTTCTTGGCGACGAGACTCTACCCCTTCTGCTAATACTTCTATATTCAAGCTTTTAGCAAGCGTCACGATACTTTGCACTAATGCGCGGTCAGAGCTGTGATTGATGATTTCGTGCACGAATAAGCGATCAATTTTGATCTTCGACAAAATATGACTGAACTTTTTGATGTAACCGAGTGATGAGTAGCCTGTCCCAAAGTCATCAATACTGAAGCTGATACCAAGTTTCAGTAGTTCCTCCAAACCTTGTATTACGTTGTCATCGTAATTAAGAACCAGACGTTCGGTTACTTCTAATTCGACCCACTCAAGCCCGCTTTCTTGGGCGAGATCGTTATGAATCCAAGGCATCATCTCACGATGATGGAAGTTCGTTGGGCTGAAGTTTACGGATAAATTGAAGGGTCGATCGAATTTGTCGCGCCAGATTTTGACTTGCTTTGATGCGGTCCTTAATACCCAGCGATCGAGATGGAATATCAATCCAGTTTGTTCAGCAATGGGAATAAAAAGATCGGGTCTCACTTCTCCTAAGTCTTCATCTTCCCAGCGCAATAATGCCTCAAAGCCACTAATCGACATGTCTCTGAGATTAATCAGTGGCTGATAATAAATTTCGAGCTTTTCGTCGCGTAGCGCATTTTGGAGTTTGTTCTTGATCGTGTTTTTGAGCATGACGTCTTGCAACATGCTGGGTTCAAAAAAGGCGAAAGTATTACGTCCTGAGTTTTTGGCGTGATACATCGCGGTATCTGCTTTGCGAATCAATTCTTCTGTTGTTACACCATCATCAGGGAAAAACACTGTACCTAAACTACACCCGAGCTGCAGTTGTGCATTGTTATGCGCAAAGTTTTCACGAAATGAATGAATGATTGATTCCGCAATATCTTCGGCTTCGCGCTTTGTATTGCAGGAGCATGTAGCGATGAATTCATCGCCCCCAAAACGCGCGACGTAGCCATTGTTATTATTGGCAATAAGTTCTTTTAAACGTTTCGCACTTGCTTGAAGAACGCGGTCGCCAACACTGTGGCCTAGACTGTCATTCACTTCTTTGAATCCATCTAAGTCAATAAAGAATAAGGCTAAGCGATTTGCTCCTGTTTGTTTCGAGATTTTTTCCATTTCATTGGTGAGATGTTTTTCGATATGACGTCGATTAGGCAAATGAGTGAGAGCGTCATTACTTGCCTGATATTCCAATTGATTCTCATATGACTCGCGTGCTTGGCGGAATTCAATCGCTTGCTGCTGTGCCTGATTCAATGCCTGAACTAGATCGGTTAATTCATCGTTGATCGGGGAACGATTCAGCTTAATAGGCGTATATTGATTTTGTTTCGTTCGCTCTATATCTCGTGTGGCGGTACTAATTGTGACCAAGTGATCGGTCACAAGTCGACGAACGATGATTTGAAGAAAGCATGCGAATAAGCCGATAAAAATTGCGGCTGCGATGCCTAGCAGTTTAATTCTGTCGACAAACTCGTGGTTTAAATAGGAATTGCTTGTTTGTACTTGAAGGGTGCCTAGGTATTGTTGTTCGTAGTAAAGGACTTGCTCAAGGTCGGCGTCAGTATCTTCAAAATTACCTGAACGTTTTGCAAAACCATTTTCGTCTGTTAATTGAACTCCGGTAATTGCTGGAGATCTAGATAAACCATCAAGAAGTGTTTGAACGCCTTCATCGTCGACATTCCATAAGTTGCGTTCTAATTGCGCTTTGATTGCGCCGACGGCTTCTTTACTGCTACTTTGGCTTTTTTCGGTATGTATTCGGTTTTCGTATTCAATGAGGGTAATGAAGACGGCGAGTGTGAAAATTAAACCGATGGAAATGAAGTACCACGCTAAACGGTCACCTAGCTTTTGAGGGCGTAGTAGTTTGATGCCTTTTTTGTCCATTATATCGCCTTTGGCATGAGCATTGACGTGTCTCGAATACATCCTGTTCCGTATCACTGATTATTGCGCGTTTTTTGAGCAAGTTCCAGTTTTGTGCACGGCGGGAGTCTTTTTTCTCGCATGCTCTCGCTGTATGATTGCTCGCAATTTGAATAGTGGGGAAAACCGATGGCGATTAAGTCTGATAAGTGGATTCGTCGAATGGCTGAGCAAGAGGGCATGATTGAACCTTTTGAGCCGAGACAAGTACGTGAAGGAAATGATGGTCGTATCATTTCTTATGGCACATCTAGCTACGGGTATGATGTACGTTGCTCGAGCGAATTTAAGATCTTTACGAACGTACATTCTGCAACGGTAGATCCGAAGAATTTCGATGAAACGAGCTTTGTTGATATCGATAGTGACGTTTGTATTATCCCTCCGAACTCTTTTGCATTAGCGCGTACCGTGGAATATTTTCGTATTCCAAGAAGCGTGCTGACTGTTTGTCTTGGCAAATCAACGTACGCACGTTGTGGCATTATCGTAAATGTCACGCCTTTGGAGCCAGAATGGGAAGGGCATGTAACGCTTGAGTTTTCGAACACTACGAATTTGCCTGCAAAAATTTATGCAAACGAAGGCGTTGCACAAATGTTGTTCTTTGAGTCGGACGAAGTGTGTGAGACTAGCTATCGTGATCGCGGTGGTAAGTATCAAGGCCAGACTGGGGTGACCTTGCCGAAAACCTAAGTCAAATGAGAGCTTAGATTCAAAAAAGGGAGTGTAATAACGCTCCCTTTTCGTTTCTAAAGTTTGGTATTAAGCAATCGAGTTATGCTTGCTCGAGCGCCTGATCTATATCGGCGATAATATCGTCAATATGTTCTATCCCTACAGAAATTCGTACTAGATCTTCACTCACTCCTGCCGCAGCTAGTTCTTCTGCATCAAGTTGACGGTGAGTCGTTGAAGCTGGATGACAAGCAAGAGATTTCGCATCGCCAATATTTACGAGGCGAAGAATCATCTGCAAGGCATCGATAAATCGTGTACCGGCTTCTTTGCCTCCTTTGATGCCAAAGCTGAGTATGCCTGAGGCGCGTCCGCCACATAAGGTTTTACAGTTTTCATAGTAAGGACTGGTCGGCAAACCTGCATAGTTAACCCAAGTTACTTTGGGATGGCTTGCAAGATGTTCAGCCACACGCTCGGCATTGTTGCAGTGACGTTCCATACGAAGGCCTAAGGTCTCCAAGCCCTGGAGAATCAAGAAGGCATTATGCGGCGATAATGCGGCACCGGTATTACGAAGAGGAACGACGCGACAGCGGCCAATAAAGGCAGCAGGACCCATTACCTCGGTATAGACCACACCATGGTATGACGGATCAGGTTCATTAAATAGAGGGAAGCGCTCTTTGTTTGCCGCCCAATCAAAATTCCCTGAGTCAACAATGGCGCCGCCGATCGCTAGGCCGTGGCCGCCAATGTATTTTGTTAGAGAGTGAACAACGATATCGGCGCCAAGTTTGAAAGGCTGGCAGATGTAAGGTGTTGCAACGGTATTGTCGACGATAACTGGAATGCCATGACGATGCGCTATCTCAGATAGCTTTTTGATATCAACAATGTTGCCGGCGGGATTTCCAATCGATTCACAGAACAGTGCGCGAGTTTTATCATCAATCAAGGATTCCATTTTCTCGAAATCTCGATGGTCACACATTTTTACTTCTATTCCTTGTTGCGGAAAAGTATGAGCAAACAGATTGTAAGTGCCACCATATAATTGACTCGTGCTCACTATGTTATCTCCAGCACGAGTTAAGCATTGAATAGAGTATGTGATGGCCGACATGCCAGATGAAACCGCCAACGCACCGATGCCACCCTCCATTTCCGCGATTCGTTGCTCTAACACGCCTGTGGTTGGGTTCATGATTCGCGTATAGATATTTCCGGGTACTTTCAGGTCAAACAGATCTGCGCCGTGTTGGGTGTTGTCGAAGGTAAATGATGTGGTTTGATAGATCGGTACAGCAGCAGATTTGGTAGTAGCTTCGGATTCGTAGCCATGATGTAATGCTAGTGATTCTAATTTCATTGTTACTCTCTTTATTCTCTTGATGAAGCGATTTTCAACTTCTTTTTATAATGGCTTTTTATGCAGCATTGCAATAGACATGTGCCGCGTATTGGTAAAGTTTTGTTTAGGAACAAACAACTATGAACCCTAAAAAATTAATGAAATCGGTAAAGGCTTTGTCTGGATGGAGAGAGACGGCTTTTCTATTGGCTCTGGTAGAGCGCTCTTTACCAAATATTCGTTTGTTTTTAGAGAGTACTGATCGTCTCGATGTTGATCCTGAATTTTTTCCTAAGGGCTTTTCCTCTTTACTTGATTCGAGTTGGCAGTCTGGAGTCATGGCGCCCAATGATGAAAGTTTGGTCTTGTGCCTTGATACGGTGGCCGCGCACTTTGTCGAAGATGCAGAAACTGCATTCGGAGCCATTCCTTGCAATCTTGGCTTAAGTCTATGGGAGCTCGCGCTTCTCTCTGCTTTGAATCGAGATAAGAAGAGAGCAGAGGAAGGCAGTCAATTATCTATTACGAGCGTGACAGAGTTTCTCGAATTCTCTGAAGGCGAAGGCTTAGATGAAAATGATTTGATTCGTCTTTTTGAGAAGCATGATTTGATGGCGAGAGAGTTTTCTTTTCAGCAGGAGTTATGCGACATACTGCGCAGCGCCGATAAACTTTCAAAAGATCTGATGATACAAATTCGAACTTTGGCTCATGATAACGATGTTAGTAATTTGGGTATTAGTCTGGAAGAGGAATAGCCAGTTATGAAAGCGCCTTTGTTGGCTTTGATTGTTCTCGTCTTTTCTTGCTCTGTTCTGGCGCGAGAGTCTTATGTTGGTTTGAGCTGGGATGTAAAAAAAGATTCTGACAAGTATGCAAGTGCTTACTTGATAGGGGCGGTTCACATGGCAAATAGCAGCTTTTATCCATTCGACAAGAAGATTCTTGATCGTTTTACAAAGTCAGATGTTCTCTTGGTGGAAGCGGATGAAAGTCGCGTTTCAGAGGCTGATATGAATGCATTGATGTCAAAATATGCTCTATATCCAGAAGGCGTGCATTATCGCGATGAACTTTCTGCACCCTTGGTTGAACGTATTGAAATGATGTTTCGTGCTTTGGGTATCAGTGAGCCTGACGCTTTGTTTGGATCATACCGGCCTGGTTTTCTTGGACTGAGCTTAGCCGCTCTCCAAGCTCAGTCGCTCGGCTATGAAGCGAGTTATGGCATTGACCGTTATTTCCTTGATCGAGCGCAGTATAAAAAACCGGTCGAAGAGTTAGAGGGGCTTGCCTTTCAAATGGAATTGCTTGAAAACTTGCCGATAAATGAAGCAGTGTTTGGGCAATCATTACTCGCGATGGCGGACTACCAAGAACAATGGCAAGCGATAGAAGCGGCATGGAAAAACTCGGATGGAGTTGCTCTTTATAACATGGTTATTGCTGAACCAATGCGTGATTTTCCCGAATTGAAACCTTATTTTGAAAAACTGTTTTTTGAGCGAAATCGCACGATGGCCGATAAAATTGTTGCATGTATGCAAACGCGTGTGTGTTTCGTTGTGGTGGGCGCTGGCCACTTAGATGGGCCAGCAGGTGTTGTTGAGTTGTTGCGTGAACGAGGACTATCGCTTACGCAACTTCAGTAGCTCTGGAGCTAGTGCTTTCATTGTGGATGAAGGTCAGGTCGCGACCGTGTTTCTTAGCTTGGTATAGTGCTTTGTCGGCGCGTTCATATAGCTGCCATTTAGTAAGAACATTTGGACTTGCTTGAGCAATACCAAATGAGGCGCTGATTCGAATTTCCTCTCCATTCCATTGAAGACGTAGTTCTTTGATCCTTTTTCTTAAACGTTCTGCTAACTGAAAGGCTTCGTTAGACTGAGAATTACAGACAATAATGCAGACTTCCTCGCCCCCAATGCGTGCGGCAATCTCACCCGTTCGTAAATTATCAAGTATGAGTTTAGAAACTTCTTTAAGAACCATGTCGCCGGCTTGATGACCCCAAGTATCGTTGACACGTTTGAAATGATCTAAGTCTATTTGAATTAAAGACATTGGTGTGTTGTAGCGTTGATAGCGCTCGAACTCTTGATCGAGCCGAGTTTGGAAATAACGTTTGTTATACAAGCCGGTCAGACCATCGCTTAATGCTAGGTCTGTCATTGTTTGTTCACGTTTTCCAATGATGTAACCAAACCCCGCGAAAACGATTGCGCTCATGCATGTAATGTAGCCATACAAAAGAATATCGAACGAGACATTAGAGAAAGGGTTTCGACCTGCTATCCATTGTAAAACAACCCATCCGATTGGGAACATGATTGCTAAGCCGATGCCATAACATGCGCGTAAAGTCGGAAGGGAAAAGTGCCGCATGAGCGTGCTGTTCGCAAATTGAATGGAACGGTTTTGGATTATTGTCATGTTATCGAGCCTCCTTGGCAGGTGCGCTTTATTCTTTTGTGCGCAGATGAATCCTGTATATAGGCGAGATTTTTAGTTCATGCCAATAAATTCTTGCATGAGGGTTTGAGTTTCTATTAAATCTTGAATGCTTGAACAATAAAAAATAAATGATATTTACATGATAAAAAGAGCCTTCCCCTTATTCCTCTTGTTTGTTTCTTCGTTGTTGAGTGCTGAAGAAGCCCATTTAGTGATGGCAACAGGTGGAGTCACCGGAGTGTATTACCCAGCAGGTGGCGCGATTTGTCAGATGCTCAATACGCAAAAGCAGAACAAAGGTGTCCGTTGTTTTGTAGAGAGTTCAGAAGGGTCACTTGAAAATTTAAAGCGCTTACGTAGCGGCGATATTGATCTCGCCATTGTGCAAAGTGATTGGATGATGCACGACTGGAGTGGGGCAGAGGAGTTTAAGTTTTATGGCCCGCATACAGGTTTGAGACATGTGATCAAACTATATGATGAACCTTTTACCATTGTGGCGAGAGCTGACTCAAACATTCGAAAGTTAGAAGATTTGAAGGGTAAGCGCGTTAATATCGGAAGCGAAGGTTCTGGGCAGAGAGCTACGATGGAATGGTTGATGAAATCATTAGCTTGGTGGCACTCTGATTTTTCTGAAGTGCATTTTGTTGGGGCAGATGAGCAAGCCACGGCGCTTTGTCAGGACAAGTTTGATGCGATGGTGTATATCGCTGGCACGCCGAATAGCTCAGTTAAGTCGGCAACTACCGATTGCGATAGCGTATTAGTCCCTGTTCGTTCAAAAAAACTAGATAGAGCGATAGCTCAATCTGAAATTTATGCGCCCGCGGAAATACCTCGGGGGAGTTACCGAGGCATGGACGAAGATGTTAAAACCTTTGGCGTGTCGGCTCACTTAGTAAGTGCTGAGCGCGTTGATGCGGGCTTAGTGCAAGCTTTAGTCACTTCGATTACGCGAGATTTGAACGGCTTCAAACGATTGCATCCGGCTCTTAAGAATGTGGGGCGCGCTCAAATGTTCAGTGATGATGTTGGCTTACCACCGCATCAGGGTGTTAAAGCGATCAAGAAAGAGTTTTTAGAATTAAGCGTTTCGGAATAAAAAACGGGCCATAAGGCCCGTTTTTAGTTTTGCTTTTACTAGCGCGAGAGTAATGAAATATCTGCAGCTTGTAGGAAGAGCTCTCTAAGTTGTTTTAACAGAGCAATTCGATTGTTGCGTACCGCAATGTCATCCGCCATAACCATGACGTCGTCGAAGAAAGCGTCGACGCTCGCCTGAAGCTCGGCCAGTTCTTTCAAGGCCTGTGTATAATCACCGGCTTTGAACAAAGGCTCTACCTTGCTTGTTAATGCACTTACTTGGTCCGCAAGTTGTTTCTCGGCCGCTTCACTCAAGAGTGATGCATTGAGTTCAGACGACGCTTCTGCTTCGTTTTTCGCAAGAATATTCGATACACGCTTGTTGGCAGCGGCAAGTGCCTCAGCTTGAGGTAGCGCGCTGAATGCTGCGACAGCGCGAATACGGTTGTCGAAATCGACTGGTTTTGTCGGCTTACGTGCACTAACCGCTAAGAATACTTCCGCAGAAATGCCTTCGTCATCGAACCAAGCTCTGAATCGATCTAGCAAGTAATCGAGAAGTTGCGTGTCTAGTTCTTTATTTTCGAGCGCGCTGTGCTGTTCTGCAGCCCAAGCGATTAGATCGCGCAGATCTAGATCAAGTCCTTTCTCGACAATGATACGAAGTACGCCGAGTGATGCGCGACGCAGAGCAAACGGATCTTTCGTACCGGTTGGTGGCTGGTTAATACCGAACAAACCAACAAGCGAGTCTAGCTTTTCTGCTAAGGCAAGTGCGCAACCCGTATGTGTGCTTGGCAATTCACCACCAGCTTGTTTTGGCATGTATTGCTCGTTCAGTGCGAGAGCGACCTCTTCTTCTTCGCCATCAAAGAGTGCGTAGTGGTATGCCATCAAACCTTGAAGATCCGTGAACTCGAGTACCATTTCACTAACAAGGTCTGATTTTGCTAGTTCGCCAGCACGTAGTGCATAAGCTTCATTGCTACCAATTGCTTGTGCAATGCGTTGCGCCAACTTGGCAACACGTTCTGTTTTTTCGTATACGGTGCCCAATTTAGTTTGAAAAACGATGTTTTTCAGCGACTCACGTTTCGACTCAAGGCTTGTTTTCTTATCGGTTTCAAAGAAGAACGCAGCATCTGCAAGACGAGGGCGAATAACACGTTCGTTACCTGAGATAACCTGCGCAGGATCTTTACTCTCAATATTTGAGATCGTAATGAAGTGCGGCATGATTTTTTGGTTAGCATCTAATACGTGGAAGTATTTTTGATGCTCAGCCATCGATGAAATCAACGCTTCTGCAGGGACGCTTAAGAAATCGTGATCGAAGTTACCAAGTAAAGGTGTTGGCCACTCATTCAGTGAGTTTACTTCATCTAGTAAATCATCATCGATAATCGCGATACCATTTACTGTGAGTGCTATTTTTTCTACGCCAGATTTGATCAAGGCTTTACGCTCTTCGTAATTAACCATGACCTTGCCTTCAGTTTTGAGCTTACTTTCGTACTCAGACGGCGTATTAATTTGAATTTCACCAGTGCTCATGAAGCGGTGTCCACGACTCATGTTGCCATGCGTGATCCCCATAGTTTCGCCAGACACAACTTCTTCTCCAAGAAGCATGACGACCCATTGTACTGGGCGAACGAATTCTTCTTTCTTTGCTCCCCAACGCATACGCTTTGGAATTGGCAGTTTCGCAAGAGATTGGGCCACAATGTCGCTGATTAAATCTTTTGTTGCTTTGCCTGATTCCGTCGAGCGATAAATCAACCATGTGCCCTTAGGGGTTTCCATCTCTTCTAAGTCACTTGGCTCAATGCCTAGTGATTTTGTGAAGCCAAGTAGAGCTCGGCTTGGCTCGCCAGCGTCGTCAAAAGCGGCTTTCTTTGATGGGCCGCGTTTTTCAATTTCTTTGTCCGCTTGTTGCAGTGCTAGATCTGAAATCTCTAGGGCAAGGCGGCGAGGCGCTGCATAGCTTTTATGATCCTTGTATGAAATGCCAGCTTCATCTAAACCGCTTAAAATGCCTTGGCTGAACGCATCTGAGAGTTTTTTAAGTGCTTTTGGTGGGAGTTCTTCCGTACCAAGTTCAATCAGGAAATCTTTGCTAGACACGATTACTTACTCCCTTTGTCTGCATTGGCGGCTTCGGTTTTTGCGATCACTTCATCACGCAGCTCATCTGACGCGAGAGGGAAACCAAGCTTCATTCTGGTATCGAAATAAGATTGTGCAACGGCGCGTGCAAGACTGCGAACACGAAGGATAAAGCGTTGACGTTCGGTCACAGAAATAGCATGACGTGCATCTAGCATGTTGAACGTGTGTGACGCCTTCAAAACAAGTTCGTATGCTGGAAGTGGAAGGCCTAGTTCAATCAAACGTTGGCTTTCAGACTCATAAGTGTCGAAGTTCTTGAACAAAGATGGAACGTCAGCTTGTTCAAAGTTGTATGTCGACATTTCTACTTCGTTTTGATGGAATACGTCACCGTATGTGACGTCGCCGTCAGGGCCATGTGCCCATACTAAGTCGTATACGCTGTCGACGCCTTGCAAATACATTGCAATACGTTCTAGTCCGTAGGTGATTTCGCCGGTGACTGGATAGCATTCAATGCCGCCAACCTGTTGGAAGTAGGTGAACTGAGTAACTTCCATGCCGTTGAGCCAAACTTCCCAACCAAGACCCCACGCACCTAGTGTTGGTGATTCCCAGTTATCTTCGACAAAGCGAATGTCGTGAACGAGTGTGTCAATCCCCATGGCTTTTAATGACTCAAGATACAACTCTTGAATATTGAGAGGAGATGGCTTCATCACAACTTGGAATTGATAGTAGTGCTGAAGGCGATTTGGGTTTTCGCCATAGCGACCATCAGTTGGACGACGACTTGGTTGAACATAGGCTGCATTCCAAGTTTCAGGGCCAATCGCTCGTAGGAATGTAGCAGGGTGAAATGTGCCTGCGCCGACTTCCATATCGAGGGGCTGAAGAACAACACAGCCCTTACTCGCCCAAAAATTTTGTAAGGCTAAAATTAGCCCCTGAAAGGTTTTTACATCTGGATTGGATTGTTCAGCCACAACTCAAGCACCCGTAGTTAATTCATTATATTTTCGTTGCTTTGACAAAAAAGCGAGAAAAAGGAGCGGCATTATACACTAAGCTATTCGCCGCTCGCTCACTTATTGCTTGATATATTTCAAAATTTCAACCACTTGCTCGGGTGTTTCTGCGACAGCCATCGCGGCACCGTCAACTTCTTTGAGTGGGTGCGTTAATTCTGGGTCATGAATCACAACGATTGGCTTGCCTTTGCCAATAGCAATGCCTGCTTCAAATGCAGCATTCCATTGCTTGTATTTTGGTCCGAAACGTACCACGGTAAGATCAGCCTTTTCGATTGCATTCATTGCGCGCAATGAATTGATCTTTGCTGCTTTATGATCCTTCCAGAAGTTGTTTTCTTCTTCACCAAGAATCCGGACACCAACTTCGTCACTGGCTTCATGATTAGTTACTGGACTTAGTGTCTCGATGTCCAGATTGGCTTCTTTGATGCCATTTTCAATACGCTCACGCCAATCGGTATGAATCTCACCTGAAAGATAAATGCTGTAGCTCATATTAGGTTTATGTCCCTAGAATTTATTGATAAAACTGTATGTAAGGTGAGCGGATTCTAATAAACAGAATTGAGGATGCAAGCATCGCTCATGCTTGGATTCACATATTTATACAATGGAGGTATAGGGTGCCTATCTATGACCATAAGTATGGTGGTTTAGACTATTTTCGAGTTTATCGTTCTTGGGGCGGACAAGAGTTTCAAGAATATGTGCGAATCGGAGAAGATAAAGACGCTGCACGCAAAGAGGCTGAGGCGATCGAAACACGTTTTACGCGGGAATATGAAGTTTATCAGCGAGAGCGTGCTGCACAACCAGAATTTCATGTGAGAGATGATGGCTCAATTCGAGGTCTACGGCGTGTTAGTGTTGAGCGAGGTAGTAGAGCGACAGTTGAGGTCTTGGAGCTCCGTATCAACGTGCCTTGGTTAAAAAGCATCAAGCGAACGACGGTATCAATTAGCACACATGGATTTGAGTCAGCTTTTCAGCAGTCAGTTGAAAAAATATGCGAATGGTATGAATTAGATAAACAAAGCCCCGCTGCGAAAGCGATGCGTACTTGTGATGCTTATTATGCAAATGGTGATGAGATCAGCGCTTTACGTAGTGTTAGCCACAAGGCGCGCCATGAGCTGGACAACATAACGCAAGGTGTGTTCAAAGGTTTACGTAAGCTCGGTATTTCTGGCGCTTAAGAGCGCCAGAAGGCTGGCGTGAATAGAATCAATAGCGTAAAAATTTCTAGACGCCCCATTAGCATTGCTACGCAAAGAACCCATTTCGCAAAAGTCGGTAAATCGCCATAGTGTGCTGCGACATCTCCCAGACCTGGTCCAAGGTTATTGATGCAGGCACCAACTGCCGACCATGCAGTTACTTGATCTAAACCGCTTGCGAGAAGCAGTAACAAAAGCACAACGAATGAGAATACGTACAGGGAGAAGAAACCCCATACGGCTTCGATAACCCGATCAGGTACGGCTTTCTTGCCTACTTTTACAGGAATCACCGCATTAGGGTGAATCAAGCGCTTTATCTCGCGCATGCCCTGTTTGAATATCAGCATCACGCGAATGGCTTTCATGCCCCCGCCAGTTGATCCTGCGCAGCCGCCGATGAAAGCGACAACGAAGAGTAAAAACGGTAATACAAAAGGCCAGTTGGCAAAATCAGCCGTTGAGAAACCCGTTGTAGTGGCAATGGATACCACCTCGAATAAACCTTTTACGAATGATGTGCCAGGGTCGTAGGTGCTAGTGTGGTAGAGCGTCGCAATCGTGATGATGGAAACTAAGAAAATGACACCGGTGTAAAATCTGAATTCTGCATCTTTCCAATAGATGATCGGGCTATTGGAACGAAGCGCCGCAAAATGCAGTGCGAAGTTGATGCCAGAAATGAACATGAAAAAGATCGCAACAAGTTCGATATGTACGTTGTTGTAATAGCCGATACTTAGGTCATGTGTTGAGTAGCCACCAATCGCAATGGTTGAGAAACTGTGGGCAACGGCATCGAATACTTCCATGCCTGCACTCCAATAAGCGAGAGCGCACAACACGGTTAATCCTAGGTAGATATACCATAGCGCTTTTGCTGTTTCGGTAATTCTAGGAGTGAGTTTGCTGTCTTTCACAGGGCCGGGTGCCTCTGCACGGTAGAGCTGCATACCACCGATGCCGAGCATTGGCAGTACAGCGACGGCTAGAACGATCAAACCCATACCGCCAAACCATTGTAACTGTTGGCGATACCATAAGATTGATTTTGGTAGTGAGTCGAGGCCTGTAATAACGGTTGCCCCTGTCGTCGTTAATCCAGAAAGCGACTCAAAATACGCATCTGTGTAGGAGAGATCAGGCATATCAGACAGATATAGTGGGATGGACCCACTAAAGCTAAGAACGACCCAGAACATCACAGTAATTAAGAAACCATCGTGAACACGTAATTCTTTTCTGTGTTGCCGACAGGGTAGCCAGACTAGAAAACCTAAGCCAAGTGTGATGGCAAATGCGTCCAAGAAGGCATGGAGTTGCCCATCGATGTAGTAGAGTGAGACGGCAATGGGGGGCAGCATCGTGACACTGAATAGCATCAACAAAATCCCCAGCATTCGGCCAATAGTTAAAATTTGCATTAGAAGATCTCGATCACTCTAGAAAAACGTTAGGCCGACCTGGAAGAGTTTCTCAACTTCCCTGATCCTTCCTTTATCGATCAAGAACAAGATGACGTGGTCATCAGGTTCGATACGGATATGGTCATGCGCGATCAATACTTCTTTTTTACGCACAATCGCTCCGATCGTTGTGCCAGGCGGCAGATTGATTTCATCGAGTCGTTTCCCGACTACTTTCGAAGAGCGATGGTCTCCATGCGCAATCGCTTCGATTGCCTCTGCTGCACCGCGACGCAGAGAGTGAACATTGACTACGTCTCCACGACGAATGTGCGTTAACAGACTGCCAATCGTTGTTTGTTGTGGGGATACAGCAATGTCGATTTCTCCACCTTGAATCAGATCCACATAGTTTGGATTGCTGATTAGCGTAATGACTTTGCGTGCACCAATTCGTTTTGCCAGCATCGATGCCATGATATTCGCTTCGTCATCGTTAGTGACTGCGATAAACACGTCTGTATTCTCGATGTTCTCATCGATAAGCATGTCTTTGTCGGCGCAGTTCCCATTTAGTACAGTGGAACGTTCTAGATGTTCGGAGAGTGATTTACAACGCGAGGCCGACGATTCGATGATTTTCACGCGGTAGCGGCGCTCTAATTTTTCTGCCAAGCGCTGACCAATATTGCCACCCCCTGCAATCATCACGCGTTTGTAGCTTTTTTCTAAAGGTTGGAGCTCACTCATTACCGCTCGAATATGATCACGTGCAGCAATGAAAAACACTTCGTCTCCTTCATTGATAACGGTGTTACCGCTTGGGATGATTGGTTTTCCATCTCTAAATATGGCCGCAACTCGCGTGTCGATATTAGGCATATGCTGCCGAATTGCCGCAAGTTCATGACCGATCAATGGGCCACCTTCACAGGCACGAATAGCAACCAGACTAACTTCGCCTTCAGCAAAATCTAGCGCTTGAAGAGCGCCTGGATACTCGAGCAAGCGTTTTATATGTTTCGTGACAACTTGTTCGGGACTGATCAGTACATCGACCGGTACGGCATCGTTTCGGAACAAAGATTTTTGCTTGAGGTATGCATTTGCTCTTACACGACTTATCTTTGTGGGCGTCTTGAATAAGGAGTACGCGATTTGGCATGCCAGCATGTTGACTTCGTCACTGTTGGTGACGGCGATTAGCATGTCGGCGTCTTCAGCGCCAGCTTGCTCGAGTACTTCTGGGTAAGAGCCCAAGCCCTCAATTGTTCTAATATCAATACGGTCGCTTAATTCAGATAAACGTTGATTGTCAGGGTCAATCACGGTGATATCGTTGGCTTCAATCGCAAGGTTTTCAGCAAGCGTTCCGCCTACTTGTCCTGCGCCCACAATAATGATTTTCATAAACAGTGCATGCCTAAATTGCGTATGCTGCGTGTAAAACGCCGTTACTTAGTATCTTTTGTTAACAAAGCGTAGAAGAACCCATCGTGTCCTTGCTCTGAGGGAAATAGCTGTTTGCCATATCCAGTGTCTTCTCCCCAATCGCTTTCAATGGGAAGTAAGGTCGTACTCGGTTCTGAAGCTAAAAAGCGTTCTATGATGCGTGCATTTTCCTGCGGGAAAATTGAGCATGTTGCATAGACCAGCTTGCCACCAGGTTTGAGCGTTTTCCAAAGACTTGTTAGTAAGTGTAGCTGCAGTTCTGCGAGTTTCTTGAGGTCTGATGGATCTCTCAGTAATTTAATGTCAGGGTGCCTACGAATCACACCTGTTGCACTACATGGCGCATCGAGAAGAATACGATCGAAGGGTTGATTATCATACCAACGCGTTAAATCTTCAGCAGAACTTGCAATCGTGTTGGCCTTCAATCCCAAGCGAGCAAGATTTTCTTCGACTCGCACTAAGCGTTTCGCATCTTGGTCTAAGGCAGTGACGTCTAATGACGGTTCAGCTTCGAGCATGGCGCATGTTTTTCCGCCGGGAGCAGAGCATGCATCGAGAACGCGTAAGTTTGGCGCTAAGTCTAATAGCTTTGTTGAAAGCTGTGCAGCCTCGTCTTGAACACTCACTAAACCTTCATCAAATCCAGGCAGTTTGTCGACGTCTTGCGCTTCTTCCAAAAGAATGCCTTTTTCTGAAAAGCTAGTTTCTGTAGCCAGAATTTGATTGGTGTGCAGCGTTTTTAGGTAGTCTTCTCGACTTACTTTGCTTGTATTGACGCGCAAAAACATAGGAGGGTGAGCATTGGATGCGCGCATTGTATCCATGGCTTGATTAGGCCAATTGTTTTCGATTTTTGCTGAAAACCAGTCTGGGAAACTAGCCTTAATATCATCATCTGAGATTTCAGGTTTTGGGTCGCGAGAAATGCTTCGTAAAACCGCATTGATCAAACCGCGCGTTTTCAAGAGCTTCAGTTCTTTGGCTGCTTCGACTGTTTCATGTATGGCTGCGTGGTCTGGAATGCGAGTAAACAATAACTGATACGCGCCTATTACTAGCAGCGTGCGAGTTTCTTCATCTCTTCTCGACAAAGGGCGTTGTAAATAGGTGTTCACAAGATCATCAAGATAAAAAAACCAACGGCAACTGCCAAACACGAGCTCTTGAAGTAATGCTCTATCAACCGGCCGCGCCTCGCGGGAGACTTTTGGCAAAGCGGTATTCAGAGAGCGTTTTTGAATACGCACCTCATCGATTGCTTTGGCTGCAAGAAAACGCACGTTCATATAAAAGTATCCGGGCGAGTTAGTTGAGAGTCGTTCCAACTTCTAAAATGGCTTTGCCGCCATTAAAAAAGTCAGCAGCTGAAACAGCTTTGCTACCAGCTAACTGTAGTTGAGTGATTAGAAGTGCTCCATTGCCGCATTGCACGAGCACGCCATTTTTTGACTTCTCAACGATCTCGCCAACAGGCGCGTTTGACTGAGAGTCCAAAGCTTTTGCGCTTAACACACGAATACGTTGGCCGTCTTGTTCTGCGTAGGAGACAGGCCAAGGGTTGAATGCACGTACACTTCTCTCGATTTCTAAAGAGGATAAGGACCAGTCAATATGAGCTTCGGCCTTACTTAATTTATGTGCATAGTTAGCTAGCGCGTCATCTTGCTTTTCTGGAATGAGATCTTCTGGTTCGTTTAGATAGCGTAAAATAGACTTCGCACCCATCGCCGCAAGTTCATCATGAAGCTCTCCACCGGTGACAGTGTCAGAGATATCGCAGCGCTCTTTGAGCAACATATCGCCGGTATCTAAACCTACATCCATCTGCATGATAGTGATGCCAGTTTCTGAATCACCTGCTTGGATTGCGCGTTGAATAGGCGCGGCTCCGCGCCAACGGGGTAGCAGCGATGCATGAATATTAATGCAACCGAGCTTTGGCGTATCGAGAACCTCTTTTGGCAAGATTAAGCCGTAAGCCGCGACGATCATTAAATCAGCGTCAAGCTCTGCTAATTCCTGACGTGCTTCTGGCTCTTTAAAATTAAGAGGTTGAAAGACCTTTATATCGTGTTCGAGTGCTGTTTTTTTTACTGGGCTTGGCATTAATTTCTTGCCTCGCCCCGCAGGTCTATCGGGTTGCGTATAAACCGCAATAATATTGTGACCTGCATTTATAAGAGCGGCGAGACTGCTAGCCGCAAAATCGGGCGTGCCCGCAAAGATAATTTTCAATGGTGTTCTCGGCTTGTTCGATTTACGAGGCAGAGGCTTGCGCTTTCTGCTGCTTTTCTAGCTTTTTCTTGATGCGCGTGCGTTTAAGTTTGCTTAAGTAATCAATGAATAGCTTGCCATTCAAATGATCCATTTCATGTTGGATGCAAACCGCAAGTAAGCCAGTTGCTTCGAGTTCGAAAGCTTCGCCCTCACGATTTAAAGCCTTGATTAGCACATGCTCGATGCGCTCCACATCTTCATAATATCCTGGCACAGACAAACAGCCTTCCTGCATTTTTTCAGGGTCACCCTCTAATACGGTGACTTCAGGATTAATAAAAACATGTGGCTCAGATTTATCTTCAGAAAGATCCATCACGATAAGCTGAATGTGTTGATCGACCTGAGTCGCCGCTAAGCCAATTCCTGGTGCGTCGTACATTGTTTCAAACATATCGTCGATCAGAGTTTGAATCTCTGGAGTCACTTGTTCAACCGGCGCCGCGATCTTGCGTAATCGAGGGTCCGGATATTCTAATATTTCGAGTAATGCCATAGGTTTATGTATGCTTCTTAAAGATGAATGCTCAAATTGTGGTGTATATCACGAATACGCTGCTAGTATTATCTAATAGAAAGCTAATTTAGTACAAATTGCTCAAGCCTCATCTATAGTTTTTTAATGAAGTAGAGCGAAGTAACTGTATTGGCAGTGAAATAGTGTGCGAGTAGAAACGCGTGCTCTACGTATTTGTGAATGATAATAGTTATAGGCAAATCATGATTTCTAAGTTTTTTGTTCGCTGTGCAGCGGTTTTCTTTTTAAGTTTCCAGCTTGCGGCGGCGCCAGAGTTTACGGAAGACTATCCAGAACGCTATACCGTTGTGAAGGGTGATACCCTTTGGGATATATCAGAACGATTCTTGAAGTCTCCGTGGTTATGGCCTGAGGTATGGCATGCGAATCCTCAGGTAGCGAATCCACATCTTATTTATCCTGGCGATGTGATTGGCTTGATTTATATCGATGGTCAGCCGCGCATAACTACTTTGAAAGAAGGTCCTAATAATGGGGTTAAAAAATTAAGCCCTCAGGTTCGTTCGACGCCAATTGAAACGGCTATCCCTACTATTCCGCTTGATGCGATAGCGAGCTTTCTTTCGACAAATCGTATTGTGACAGCGGAAGAGCTAGAAGCGGCGCCATATATCTTGTCAGGTAAAGAAGACCACTTAATTACTGGCGCCGGTGACCAAGTGTTTGCGCGTGGTGATGTGAAAGGTGAAAACTCAGTTGGTGTTTTTCGTAAGAGTGAGCAATATGTTGATCCAGACTCTAAAGAATTTTTGGGTTTAGAGGCGAAGTCAATTGCGACGGCAGAAGTGGATGCGGTGCAAGGTGAAGTAATTACTTTGACCGTTCAGCGCTCAAGCGAAGAGTTACGTATTGGTGATCGCGTATTGCCGACGGATGATCGCGTGATCAATTCTACATTTACTCCGAGCAAGCCAGATGGTGATATTCGTGGCAAGATGATTGCTGTTGAATCTGGCGTGGGCAACATCGGTCAGTATAACGTTGTTGTAGTAAACCGTGGCGCAAGAGAAGGCATCAAAGAGGGCAACGTACTCGCTGTGTATAAGTCTGGCGGTATAGTACGAGACCCTTACACTCAAGAACGCATTGAACTGCCTTCAGAACGAGCGGGTTTGATGATGATTTTCAGAGTCTTTGATAAGCTTAGTTACGGCTTGATACTACGCGCAAATCGTCCATTGAAAATTATGGATGAAGTTCGTACTCCGTAAGATAGTATCTGGAAATACAATAAATGATGAAGCCACCTCTTAGGTGGCTTTTTTGATCAAGGATGATCGAAAAAATGTCTATCTCTTCTGAGGCACGCTTGTGTCTCGCACTCTCTCAAATTCAAGGCTTTGGCCTGAAGCAATTTCATTTGCTGCGTGAGCAGTATGGTAATCCTTCATCATGGCGAAAGTTAAGCTTCGATGCGTTGAACCAATGTATCAGTAAGCCCAAGGTTTCTAGCGCAGTGCTAGATTGTCTCGCTCAGGCTGACCATTCTTTAAATCATGTTAGTGATTGGTTGAAGCAAGACGGTTGTTCCGTTGTTTGCTATTTCGATAGTCCTTACCCTGAAGTATTGCGCCAGATACACTTAGCGCCTGCATTACTCTATTTGAAAGGAAATATAGGCTTACTAAATCATCAAAATATTGCGGTGGTCGGTTCACGGAAGCCTAGTCTGCAGTATGCAGACATTGCACAAGAATATGCGTTTCATTTGGCTAAATCAGGCATGTCGATCGTCAGTGGTTTGGCTCTCGGCGTAGATACAAAAGCACATCTTGGGGCGCTTGCGGCGCAAGGGAATACGATTGCTGTACTAGCGACAGGAATAGATCGTTGCTACCCCGCTAAAAATAAAGATTTATATGAGTTGATTGCCCAGGAGGGATTGCTTGTTTCAGAAATGCCAATGGGTAGTGCGCCTCTTCGTCATAACTTTCCCAGGCGAAATCGTATTGTGTCCGGCTTATCACGTGCGGTCTTAGTTGTCGAAGCGGGCATAAAAAGCGGTTCGTTGATCACTGCGCGTTATGCGATTGAGCAGAACAGAGATGTTTATGCTGTACCGGGCTCTCCTAAGTCACTAAATAGCCAAGGCTGTAATTATTTGATTAGAGAAGGTGCGCGATTAGTTGGATCTATTGAAGACCTGATCATTGACTTACATAAAGACTTGAACGTGAGTGGCCTTACATTAAAAGGGGTTGCGGATTCGGCCCACGATGAGGCGCAAAATGTGAGCGATGCAGCGCAATTGGTTCTCAGTGCAGTAGGGAGTGATACGATCAGCTTTGATGATTTATTTGAGCGTTTAGAGATGAGTTTTGAACACTTATCCGAGCACTTATTAGAGCTAGAGTTAGCTGGGCTGATCAGTTCCGTTTCTGGTGGTTATCAGCTAGGTTCTTAAGTAGAATGCCCCTCGTTTTTAGATCGACTGTTTCGTTCATGCAACAGCATTAATGATTGATATTTAAAGAGGGATCCTCATGCAAAGAGCATTTGATTGGAAAGCTAGTCTAGCCGCCGAGGTCATGCAATTGGGAGGCGTTGTGGCTTATCCTACCGAGGCTGTTTGGGGCTTAGGTACTGATCCATATCAAGAACGAGCTGTTAAAAGGATTCTTACATTAAAGCAGCGACCACAAGAGAAAGGCTTAATTCTAATTTCAGGCCAAGCAGAGCATTTTCTTCCGTATCTTGAAGGCTTGCCAGAAGAGTTAGTTCGACGTTTCTTTACACAGCAAGACCGACCAACGACTTGGCTCGTGCCAGATATCCATAATCGGGTTCCACCATGGGTGAAAGGCGAACATTCATCAGTAGCAATGCGGTTAACAACGCACCCTCCATGTGTTGCCTTATCGAAACATTTTGGCGGGGTAGTTGTGTCAACTTCAGCTAATCCAGCAAGCAAACTTTCCGCGATGAGTTTAAGTGAGGTTCACAATTACTTTCGCGGTCGTCTAGAGTTTTGTTATCAAGCGTCACTTGGTGGTGGACAAAGTGCTTCTCAGATCAAGGATCTTGAGTCAGGAAAGGTGTTGCGCGTATGAATATGTTAGAGCAAGTAAAAGCGTATCTATTGGATTTACAAGATCGCATTTGTGCCGACCTTGAGAGAGCGGATGGCCAAGCACGTTTCGTTGAAGATGCATGGACACGTGAAGGTCGCCTCGGGGGCGGTGGTCGAACGCGAGTAATGAATGATGGCGCTGTTATTGAGAAAGGTGGTGTGAACTTTTCTCATGTACAGGGTGATCAGCTGCCTCCCGCGGCAACGGCCTCTCGACCCGAACTAGCAGGTTGTTCTTACCACGCAATGGGTGTCTCGTTAGTGATTCACCCTCACAACCCTTATATTCCCACCTCTCACGCGAATGTTCGGTTCTTTATTGCGGAGAAGGAAGGGGCAGAACCTATTTGGTGGTTTGGTGGTGGCTATGATCTGACGCCGTACTATCCATTCGAAGAAGATTGCATCCATTGGCACGAAACCGCAAAGGCAGCTGCTGACCCTTTTGGCGAAAACGTATACGACGAACATAAGCGCTGGTGTGATGAGTATTTTTATTTAAAACATCGTGAGGAAACACGCGGTGTTGGCGGTTTATTTTTCGATGATTTGAACGAATGGGGCTTTGAGCGTTCTTTTGCTTATATGCAAGCGGTAGGTGATAGCTACACAAAAGCTTATGTCCCAATTATTCAGAAACGAAAAGACCATGAATATGGTGAGCGCCAACGTGACTTTCAATTATATCGCCGCGGTCGCTATGTTGAGTTCAATTTAGTGTTTGATCGTGGGACATTGTTTGGTTTGCAGTCGGGCGGACGAACAGAATCAATTTTGATGTCACTACCTCCGCTTGTTAAGTGGGGATACAACTGGCAAGCAGAAGAGGGCTCAGAAGAAGCGCGACTTAATGCATTTTTATCGCCACGAGATTGGTTGAAGGGGTAGTACAAATATGGATCGTTATGCGGTGATTGGAAATCCAATTGAACACAGTAAATCCCCATTTATTCATGCCCAGTTTGCGAATAAAACTGGCGAACAGCTTGTATATGAGCGAATCTTGGGCCGTATCGATGCTTTTGAGGAAGACGTAAAAGACTTCTTTTCAGACGCTAATAACAAAGGTTTAAACGTAACTGTTCCATTCAAAGAAAAAGCCTTTGCAATGTGTGACGTTCTCAGTCCTCGGGCTCAAATTGCCGAAGCGGTAAATACGCTCTACATGAAAGATGGCAAACTTTATGGCGACAATACCGATGGGTGCGGGCTAGTACGAGATATTCAAGAGAATTTTCAGGTCTCGTTGGCAGGAAAGCGCGTCTTACTGATTGGTGCAGGGGGGGCATCTAAGGGTGTTTTACTCCCGATTCTTGAGGCAGCTCCAAGTCAGTTGGTAGTTAGCAACAGAACTTTTTCTAAAGCTGAACAGCTTGTCGGCCGATACAAACAAAGACCTGAAATTGTTGCATGCGGTGCAGAGTTAACAGCAGAGAGTTTTGACGATTTATCGAGTGCATTTGATCTGGTGATCAATGGAACTTCTGCTAGCCTTTCAGGAGAGCTTCCGAAAATTTCTTCTGAGATCTTTTCAAGCGAAACGCATGTTTACGACATGATGTACGGGGACCAAGAGACGGTCTTCAATTGTTGGGCCAAAGACAGCGGCGCAACAATGACCATGGATGGTTTAGGTATGCTTGTAGAACAGGCGGCGGAAGCATTTCGTGTGTGGCGAAATGTTCAACCTAATACCGCGCATTGTATTGCAGCACTACGATAACGATCGGCATAAAACGAAAGCAGGTAAAGTATGGATTTAGCGACCCTGATAGGGATGCTAGCTGGTGCGGCAGTTATTATCGGCGCAATTTTGCTGAACTCCAGCATTTTGGATTTCGTCAATATCCCAGGTCTAGGGATAGTGATTGTTGGCACACTGTTTATCACCTTGATCAAGTTCCGTTTAAGTACGATTGGCGATGCTTTTAAGCTCGCATTTTCGACTGTCTTTATGGATAAAACGGAAAACCCAGTAGTCTTGATTGGGCAGGTGCGCGAATTAGCAACTGTTGTTCGTAAAGAGGGCATTCTCGGTCTTGAAAACGTAGAGATCGAAGATGAATTCTTGAAGAAAGGTATAAGCCTTTGTATTGACGGTCACCCACCAGAGTTTATCGAAGAGATTCTGATTCAAGATCTGAGTCAGCGTACTGAGCGTTACGAGACGGCTGAAAAAGTATTTAAAGGAATGGCGGAAACTGCGCCAGGAATGGGGATGCTTGGAACGCTAGTGGGTCTCGTTCAGATGTTGAATGCGATGTCTGACCCGTCTTCTGTTGGTCCTGCGATGGCTGTGGCCTTGTTAACAACCTTCTATGGGGCATTTATTGCACAGTTGATTGCTATTCCATGCGCCGAAAAATTAGGCATGAAAGCGACCGAAGAAGAGCGCAATATGTTGCTCGTCGTCACGAGCGTACAAAACATTTTGAAAGGCCAGAATCCGAAAGTGATTGCAGAGGTCTTATCTTCGTTCTTGTCTCAAAAGCAGCGTGAAGCTGTGTCTGAGGAAGAGTAAGCTCGAGCAATGGCTGCGCTACCTCAGAAAAAGAAAAAGCAAGAGAGCTCTGGGGGTTGGATAGTCACCTTTGCCGATCTCATGTCATTGCTGCTCACCTTTTTTATCTTGCTGCTCAGTTTTTCCAAAATGGATCTTCATAAGTATGAAATGATGGCGCAATCGATGGCTGAATCGTTTGGTGTGTCGTTCCTTGATGGTTCGGGTAAAGCCGGGGGCGAGATTATCTTTGCTGAAGAGCCGCCGATTTCACCTCCAGTGGAGGAATTAAACCAAATAGAACAAGATTTTGAAGAATTCGAAGAAGAGTCAGGTACGGAAGAGCTTGAGATGCTGGATCGCTCTGAAGGAGACTCTGAGGTTGTCAGTATTGACCCCAATATTGAACAACTCACAGAAACACTTGTTGAAGAACTTGAAACAGAAATTGTTTCGAATGCTCTGAACGTTAGCTTTGATTCTGAAAAGGTGGTTGTTCGGTTCTCTGAAGAAGCGACGTTTACCTCGGGTAGTGAAGAAATCAAAGACGATATGTTTCCGATTCTCGAGAAAATTGAGAATGTTTTGGCCGCTTGCCAAGGGCAGATTCTGGTTTCTGGTTATACCGACGACTTACCTGTGACATCAAATCGCTTCCGTTCAAACTGGGATCTGTCAGCTGGGCGTGCAGTGAGTGTTGTACATCAGCTTATATTTAATAATAAAATTGACGCTAACAGAGTGATTGCGGCGGGTCGTGCCGAAACGAACCCTCTAGTACCTAATGATTCACCTGAAAACCGTGCGAAGAATCGCCGTGTCGAAATTAGTATTTATGATCCAGAGTGCCAGTCGTTAGGTATCGACTTCTAGCTTTGGATATAGCAGTAGTTTTAGGAGAAAGTTATGAGTGGTGGTCCAAGCCAACCAAAAGTTGAAGGCGAGCAGTGGGACGATGAGCGTATCAAAGGGTTTCTTGCCTTAGAGCCTAGAGATGAAATGAACGCAGACTATCATGTATTGAAAGAAGCATATCAGTATATGACGCCAGAATTTTTTGCGCGCTTTGTTCCGTTTTTTGTGGAAGCAGGCCGTGATATCAATGCTAAGAATCCAGAGCAAAAATCACTACTTCAGCGCATCCAGAGCTATGGTAAGGCTGCACCATATAAAGCAGTCCTAGAAGCAAATGGAGCCGTGTACTAAGCGCCTCCCCGTGAAGTTAAAAAGCGACCAATTGGTCGCTTTTTTTATATGAGTTTCTGTGACTTTAAGTCGTCTAGGTGTTTGTTTTTGAGATTGACGTAGTTATTAGCGCTGTAGGTAAAAAACTTGCGCTCTTTTTCTGAAATTTCGCGTACCTTTTTGGCGGGGCTTCCTCGATAGACAAACCCAGATTCAAGCGTCTTTCCTGGTGCAACGATGCTTCCAGCGGCCACCACAACATCATCTTCGACAGTTGCGCCGTCCATAATAATGGCCCCCATACCAACGAGTACTCGATCGCCTATGGTGCAGCCATGTAAAAGCGCTTTGTGACCGATAGTCACATCCTCTCCGATAGTTAAGGGGTAGCCATCTGGATTGAATGGGCCGGCATGTGTGATATGTAATACAGAGCCATCTTGCACACTGGTTCGAGCGCCTATTCGAATACGATGCATATCTCCTCTAATCACAGCCATAGGCCATACCGAGCAATCATCACCGAGGTGAACATCTCCAAGTACAAGTGCACTAGGGTCGACAAATACATCATTGCCAAGCTTGGGGGAGTGTTCTACATAACTACGGACTGATTTCATGGCTTTCTTCTATACTTTGTGAATTGTTACAGAGAAGATTGTTGCGATTATGTTTCAATTGCTCTTCTCATCATTCCGTCAATATTGTTCTAGGCCGACCTGAATGTCTACAGCCCTTTTGCAGGAACAACAGCTTCCAGCTTTTGAAACGTATTCCGTTTCAGATTTCCGCCCCGCATTAGAAGCGTTAATGTCACAATTCAATAATCTGCTTGAGAAAGTATGTGCTCAACAAGAATCTAGTTGGGATGAAACGGTCGCTCCGCTCAGTGATTTGAGTCGCAAGATTGATCACGTTTGGTCGATCGCTTCGCATCTAAAAGCGGTCGCCGATAGCGAAGAATTGCGTGCGGTTTATAAAACGCTGTCAGAGGAATTGAGTGCTTTTTATTCCGCTGTTGCCCAGAACAAAGAATTGTACTCTCGTTATCTTGCTGTCTCAGAACAAAGTGGTCTTAATGCCTCTCAGAAAAAAGTCTTAGAAAATAAGTTGCGTAGCTTTCGCTTGAGTGGTGTTGCATTAGAAGATGATGCCAAAGCTGAATTCAAAGCACTTAATCAGAAACTTGTAGGCCTTAGTAATCGTTTTTCTGAAAATGTACTCGATTCATCGCAAGCGTGGTCATTACATATCGTTGATGCAGAGCGATTAGCAGGTGTGCCTTCATCAGTCATTTCTCGTTTAGAAGAAAGAGCTAGAGATAAGGGCTATGAAACTGGTTACCTCTTGGGTTTGGATCTCACTCTTTATTTGCCCGTGATGCAGTATTGCGAGGATAGAGATCTCAGAAAAGTTTTGTATGAAGCGTTTATTACCAGAGCTTCAAATCAAGGGCCGCATGATCTCTCTCACGCGAATGAAGAACTAATGCGTGACATTATGGATGCACGTTTACGTAAATCTGAATTATTAGATTTGGCTTCGTATGCAGACTTATCGGTGCAAACGAAGATGGCTGAATCGCCGCAGCAGGTCCTCGATTTTTTATACGATCTTCATGAGAAAGCTAAGCCTCTTGCGGAGAAGGAGTTTGTTGAGCTGACAGCTTATGCAAAACAGAAATTCGGATTGGCTGAGCTAGCTGCATGGGATGTACCGTTTGTGACGGAGACCTTGCGTAAGGAACGATTTGATGTCGATCAGGAATTACTACGCCAATATTTCCCTTTGCCAACGGTTTTAAGTGGCTTGTTTGAAGTACTAAAGCGCGTTTTCGGTGTTGAGCTTGAAGAGCAAGAAGGGGTAAGTACGCCAGTCCCCGATGCGCGCTGTTTTAAAGTTTTGCAAAATGGTCAAGCCTTGGCGTATATCTACATGGATTTGTATTCGCGTGATGGAAAACGTGGCGGCGCATGGGTAGGTACATGTCATAAATTGACAGAGTTCGACAAAGAAGAGCCTTTATTACCTGTTGCGTATTTGGTCTGTAATTTTGCTGCGCCGAGTGACGGAAAGCCAAGTTTGCTGACACATTCCGACGTCGTAACCTTATTCCATGAATGCGGTCATGCAATGCACCATTGCTTGACTAAGATTTCTTATCCTGAGATTTCTGGGATCGCTGGTGTGCCTTGGGACGCTGTTGAGTTGCCGAGTCAATTTCTGGAAAACTGGTGCTGGCAGCCCGAAGCGCTCGAGTTTTTGTCGTCACATGTCGATGACAAGGAGAGCTTGCCTGACGCATTGATTGAAAAGATGATGAAAGCCAAGAGCTTTATGGCTGGAATGCAGACTGTTCGTCAATTGGAATTTGGCTTGTTTGATTTCTGTTTACATCATGAATATCAAAAGGATAAAACCGATATACAAGGGCTACTAGAACGCACGCAAGCAGATATATCCGTTGTGCCTGTTCCATCATTCGCACGTTTTGCTAACGCGTTTACGCATATTTTCGCAGGCGGTTATGCGGCGGGTTATTACAGTTATAAGTGGGCAGAGCTGTTGTCTGCGGATGCTTTCTCAGCCTTTGAGGAAGAGGGCGTGTTCAATCAGCAGACTGGCCTGCGCTTTAGAAACGAAATACTAGAATGTGGTGGTTCGCGTGATGTAGGCGAGATGTTTGAGTCGTTTAGAGGTAGAATGCCTAGCTCTGAAGCTTTGCTCAAACAAATGGGTGCTTAAACCATGACAAAACGTTTTATAGCGGGTGCAGTTTGTCCGCGTTGCGGAGAAATGGACCGCCTCGTATCTTTTCAAGAAAATGGCAAAACGGTTCGCGAGTGTGTGGCTTGTGGTTTTACAGAAGCACTCGTTGCAAATGTTTCGCCGGATGAATTAAAAACACGCGTTAATCAATTTGAAGAACCTACCGAACAAGAAGAAGTGAGCGTTGTAAAATTGCTCGACCCTCAAGATTTGATCAAAAAGTAAACAAAACTTTCGTGTCGCAAAGCACTGTTCGAAAAAAAAGCTCAAAAAAAGAACAAAAAAGGCCTAAAAGGCGTTGCGATTTCAAAATGCAGCTCGCTATACTCAAAGGGCAATAAAAATAAATCCAACTGTTACTTGAGCTTCTTTGAAGTAGTTAAGTAGTTAGTAGTAGGAAGCCTCACAGGAACAAAAATAATAATCTGTGGAGACCCGTATGCGATCACGCCTAGTAAAGGCGCTGAGTCTGCTGCTGTCTGCAATTTATGCAGCGGATGTAAGCGCAGAGTATGGATTGAATATGCCTCGCGGAGTGACGGACATTAGTCACTCAGTCTATGACTTGCACATGACCATTTTTTGGATTTGTGTGGCAATTGGTGTCGTAGTGTTTGGGGTGATGTTCTATTCGATCTTTAAGCACCGTAAGAGTAAAGGCGCGGTAGCTTCGAATTTTCATGAAAATACCACGATAGAAATTATTTGGACGATCGTTCCTGTAATTATTCTGGTTGTCATGGCAATTCCAGCGACCAAAACACTTGTTGAAATGTACGACACTAGTGATGCTGATGTGGATATCAAAATCACTGGCTACCAATGGAAATGGCGTTACGAGTATTTGGGCTCAGGGGTCGATTTCTTCAGCAACATGTCCACACCCAAAGAAGAAATCTATAACGCACAAGAGAAAAACGAAAATTATCTATTAGAAGTAGATAACGAGCTCGTTGTGCCGGTTGGTAAAAAAATTCGCTTCTTAATTACGGCAAATGACGTGATTCACTCATGGTGGATTCCTGATTTTGCGGTTAAAAAAGATGCCATTCCTGGTTTTATTAATGAGAGCTGGACACGTATTAATGAGCCGGGAGTATATCGCGGTCAATGTACAGAGCTCTGCGGTAAAGATCACGGCTTTATGCCTGTTGTCGTGCGTGCAGTCGAACAATCCGAATACGATGATTGGCTTGCACAAAAACAAGAAGAAGCAAAAGCGGCAGCAGAACTTGCCAAACTCACCTTCACCTTAGAAGAACAGATGGAACGCGGAGAAAAAGTATACGCGACCAACTGCGCAGCGTGTCACCAACCGAATGGGCAGGGTATTCCTCCGGCGTTCCCAAGCCTTGTAGGAACAGAGATCGCTACAAAACTGCTGGATAAGCATATTGAGGTTGTTGTTGATGGTGTTGCTGGCTCGGCTATGCAAGCTTATGGTGGGCAATTGAGTGAGGTTGATATTGCTGCAGTTATTACTTACGAGCGCAATGCGTGGGGTAATGACACCGGCGACAATGTTTCTGCCAAAGACATCGTTGACTATAAAAATAAATAGGAGGGCTTATGAGCGCTGTAATCGACAATCCGTCTCATGACGATCATGAGCACCATGGTCCAACGAAAGGTATTGCGCGTTGGCTATTTACTACCAACCATAAAGATATTGGTTCGATGTACTTGTGGTTCAGTTTTGCGATGTTTCTTGTGGGCGGTTGTATGGCACTCACTATCCGAGCAGAACTCTTTCAACCAGGTTTGCAATTAGTCGAACCCGAGTTTTTCAATCAGATGACCACGATGCACGGTCTGATCATGGTGTTCGGCGCCGTTATGCCTGCTTTCGTAGGTTTGGCGAACTGGATGATCCCAATGATGGTTGGTGCGCCTGATATGGCGCTGCCTCGCATGAACAACTGGAGCTTCTGGATTCTACCTTTTGCTTTTGGCTTATTGTTAAGCACGTTATTCATGGAGGGCGGTGCGCCAAACTTTGGTTGGACATTCTATGCGCCCTTATCGACGACTTATGCTCCAGATACCGTGACATATTTTATTTTTGGCGTTCATATGATGGGTATCTCATCCATTATGGGGGCGATTAACGTGATTGCGACCATTTTGAATATGCGCGCCCCAGGTATGACCTTAATGAAAATGCCATTGTTTGTATGGACATGGTTGATTACCGCATTCTTGCTGATTGCTGTCATGCCGGTCTTGGCAGGTGTTGTGACAATGATGCTGATGGATGTTCACTTCGGAACTAGCTTCTTTGATGCGGCTGGCGGTGGTGACCCCGTATTGTTCCAGCATATTTTCTGGTTCTTCGGTCATCCTGAGGTATACATCATGATTCTCCCTGCGTTCGGAGTCGTGAGTCAGATTATTCCTACATTTTCGCGTAAGCCACTTTTTGGTTATCATTCCATGGTTTATGCGGTCGCTTCAATTGCGATTTTGTCGTTCGTTGTATGGGCTCACCATATGTTCACTGTGGGGATGCCTCTCGCGGGTGAACTGTTCTTTATGTATGCAACGATGTTGATCGCAGTGCCGACGGGTGTGAAGGTCTTTAACTGGATCACGACGATGTTCCGAGGTTCACTCACCTTTGAAGCGCCGATGTTATTTTCAGTCGCATTTGTTGTGCTGTTTACCATTGGTGGTTTTTCGGGATTGATGTTGGCGATAGCGCCGTCTGACTTCCAGTACCACGATACTTACTTTGTGGTCGCGCATTTCCATTATGTGTTAGTTCCCGGGGCAATCTTTGGGATATTTGCCGCAGTCTACTATTGGCTTCCTAAATGGTGTGGGCGTATGTATAGCGAGCCACTCGCTAAAGCACATTTTTGGTTGTCGTTTATTGGTATGAACTTGGCGTTCTTCCCGATGCACTTCCTTGGGCTCGCTGGTATGCCTCGACGTATTCCCGATTATGCACTTCAGTTTGCTGACTTTAATAGTATCTCTTCTGTTGGCGCATTTATTTTCGGGGCGACGCAGTTGCTGTTCTTGTATTTGGTGATTAAAGCCATCCGCAGTGGTGAACCTGCAACGGATCAAGTATGGGAAGGGGCTGAGGGGCTAGAGTGGACAGTGCCGTCACCAGCGCCATACCACACTTTCTCAACTCCACCTGAGGTGAAGTAAGTCATTAGGGAGCCTTCATATGCAAAATCAAAATACAAAAAGAACAGTAGTGAAGTCCGTATTCGCGGTTGTCGCGATGTTTGGTTTTGGTTTTGCCTTGGTTCCTTTGTATGACGTGTTCTGTGACATTACAGGATTGAACGGAAAAACGTCTGGTCCTTATTCGGAAGCGAAAGCTCAAGCTCAAGAGAGGGACGAATCGCGTCAGGTGCGTGTGCAGTTCATTACTCAAAACAACGAGAGTATGCCGTGGGAGTTTAAGCCCGTGGATTATCAAGTTGAGGTGCATCCAGGTGAAATCATAGAAGTCGATTTCTATGCAAGAAACCCAACATCTAATCCAATGGTTGCTCAAGCTGTTCCGAGCTTGTCCCCGTCCGAGGGAACAGACTATTTTCATAAAACCGAGTGTTTTTGTTTTACACGACAATTACTCAAAGCAGGCGAAGAAGTTTTGATGCCTTTACGTTTCGTCGTCGACGAGGCCTTGCCCGATCATTTAGGTACATTGACTTTGTCTTACACCTTATTTGATCAAACAGAGACGCTCGACCCAGAAGAATTAGAAGAAACAACAACACAAGCAGCACTATAAAAATTTATCAGACGTCCGCGAGCGGTTAAGCGCGTCTTTATGAGATAAGGAGTCTAAGAATGAGTGCAGAAACAAGCTATTACGTTCCAGCGCAGAGTCGCTGGCCTATTGTTGCAACAGTAGGACTTTTCTTAACGGTCGTTGGTGCTGGCAGCGTGATGAACGCGAGCTCTGCTGGTGAATCGACCGGTATGTCTTGGCTAACCTTTATGATAGGCGCATTGATCATGGCCTATATGCTTTTTGGTTGGTTTGGGCACGTCATCCAAGAGAGTCAACAAGGTCTTTACAGTGAGCAAATGGATCGATCTTTCCGCTGGGGGATGAGTTGGTTTATCTTCTCAGAAGTGATGTTTTTTGCGGCCTTTTTTGGCGCTTTGTTTTATATCCGAGTATTGGCTGTCCCATGGATCGGCGGAGAGGGCGCGAATACCTCAACAGGCGAGTTGTTATGGCCTGAGTTTGAGGCGACTTGGCCATTAATGGTGAACCCAAATAACGAGTTATATCCAGGGCCGAGCGCATTGATTAGTCCTTGGGGAATTCCGTTACTTAATACTGCTTTATTGGTGGCTTCGAGTGTCACGATCACGATTGCGCATCATGCGTTAAAAGATGGGGATCGTGGCAAATTAACCTTGTGGTTGGGTGCGACCATTGCCCTAGGCGTCGTGTTCTTATACTTCCAAGGTTATGAATATGTGCATGCCTATAATGACCTCGATCTGACCTTGTCTTCTGGGATTTATGGCACGACCTTCTTCTTATTGACGGGTTTTCACGGTGCACACGTAACGCTTGGGACTCTAATGTTGATCATTATGTTTTTCAGAGTGCGTAAAGGCCACTTCGATAAAGCAAATCACTTTGGCTTCGAAGCGACAGCATGGTACTGGCACTTCGTCGACGTGGTGTGGTTAGGTTTATTTTTCTTGGTTTATATTCTGTAGCAAGAGACTTAAACAGGGGATGGGTTGAGCTGAAGCTCACCCGTCCATAAAGCAATAGCAACAACAATAACAAGTAATACAGCAAGCCCAACTCGAACAGTTAAGGAGTTGGCTAAACGTTTTGATTTGCCATCGTCTTTAATCAAAAAGACTAGACCGCTGAACAAGCTAATGATGGCGCCGAGCAATATGAGTCCGATAAGAATTTTAAGCATTTGGTTTCTTCTTATTGTATGAGTGCATTGAGTTTAACGCGCTCAGATTAGGAATCAAAGCTGTTATAAATCTGAGGTAGTGGTGAAGGTAATGGCGATTGCGGAGAGTCTCCCAGAGACCACCAAGGGGCAGCAGTTTAAAGCTAAGCGACCGCTTATATTTATTTGGTTGTTTGTAGCGGTGTTTCTTCCGCTTATGCTGTCTTTAGGACATTGGCAATTAGATCGTGCAGATCAAAAACAGCAAAGAGCAGAGATACTGACACTACAATCTCAACTTCCTCTGCGAACTTATCCCTCTAACGATCCTATCAAATTATTCGAACCTAGATTGATTCAGGGCCATTTTACTGGGCAACACTTTTTGCTTGATAACCGCCAATATCAAGGAAAAGTGGGGTATGAACTGGCCAGTGTTTTCGCTTTAGATTCGGGCGGATCTTTATTGGTGAATCAGGGGTGGATAGCGGCACCAAAATATAGAGACAAGCTGCCAAAAGTTAGCAGTATTGTAACTCCTCAGTCTTTGACAGGATATTTCTACTGGACAGAAAAATCGTTGCCCGTTTGGAATGAAGATGCCGAGTTTGGAGAGAAAAGTATATGGCGTGTTCAGTCACTGAACATGGAAAAAATACGAGAACTGAGTGCCGCTGATTTAGTGGAGAATTCCGAATTTAGGCTACTACATCGAGTCCCATTCGCGTCCGACATTGGCGCGACAATAGATGCGCCAGATTTGTATTGGAATTACCAGTCGCAAACACCCGATAAACACACTGGTTATGCGTTTCAGTGGTTCGCGATGTCGTTTGCTTTAGTGATACTGGCACTATGGGCGACATACAAATTAATACCAAGAACATAACAACAAGAAGTAGGGAGTATAAGAATGAGTGAATCGTCGGTATCGTTTGAACAAACTAGAAGAAAAAGCCAACTTAAATTGATTGGTATTTTTTGTGTGGCCGGAGTGCCAGTCATGCTCGCAATGCTCATGTATTTTGGCAGTGTCGCTATTCCGACAGGCAAAACAAATAAAGGCCAATTATTAACCCCGACCTTAAATCTCAATAGCTTTGGATATCAACAAAATGCCAAAGGGTTTTATCCCGAAACAGATGGTAAGTGGTTGATCGTACAAACAGGCTCGGGAGAGTGCACTTTGGAGTGTCAGGATCTTGCGCATACCGCAAGACAAGTGAATATATTGATGGCGCGCGAACAAGAGCGTGTGGCACGAGTGTTGTTATCCACCCAAGCAGAGCAAACGCAAGACTTACTCGCGGCAGATTATCCACAGTTGTCAGTGAAGAGTGTTGATGAGTCAGCGCTAATTGAGCTCTATAAACAGGCAGACACAAGCAAAACGTGGAACTTATGGGTGAGTGATCCGCTGGGTAATGTCATTCTTCGCTACGACTCAACTAATAGTGGCTACGATCTCAAAGACGATTTGAAGAAGTTATTGAAACTCTCAAACATTGGTTAATGGGAGAGAGATGATGTACCGCAGAGTCATTAATAGAGTTGCTATTGGCGCGACGTTTTTAGCTAGTGTTGTGGTTATGCTGGGCGCTTGGACTCGTCTGGTTGATGCAGGTCTTGGTTGCCCAGACTGGCCGGGTTGTTATGGTTTTCTTACTGTGCCAGAGACGCCTGAAAAAATTGCGATCGCCGAAATGCGCTTTCCTGATGCGCCAGTAGAGGTCGATAAAGGCTGGCCTGAAATGATTCATCGTTATTTTGCGAGTCTCTTGGGGTTCGTCCTTCTATGTTTGTCTGTGTACGCTATTAGTGTGCGCGCCAAAATTTCAGGAACGGCGAAAGAAGAGGCTTTACCATATGGGCATATTTTTGGTTTGCTAGCGCTCGTCATCTGCCAGGGCATGTTTGGTATGTGGACGGTCACACTAAAGTTATGGCCGCAAGTTGTAAGTGCGCATTTATTAGGAGGGTTTGCGACCCTATCACTGCTCTTTTTATTGGTGTTGAGAACGAGGCGTGAGCGCGGTGACTCGGATACTGAGCTAAAGAAAAAAGGAACTTCTGTTGGGAAGAAAGCTGCACTTATAGGGCTAATACTGGTCGTTATACAAATATTTTTAGGTGCGTGGACCGCATCGAATTACGCCGCGCTCGCGTGTGGGGATGAACTACCGACATGTCAGGGTAGTTTTTGGCCGGATATGGATTTCGGGAAAGGCTTTGATTTAACGCAAGAAGTCGGCCCCAATTATTTGGGAGGAACGATGGACAATGAGAGTCGTGTCGCGATACAGGTTACACATCGTGTTGGGGCGATTGTCTTGTCAGTGTATTTGATATGGATGGTGTTTGTGCTTTGGCGCCAGAATCACGCATCTTCCATTCGTAATGCCTTATTGCTGATGTCTGCAGTGCTCGTCGTGCAGTTTGGTTTAGGTTTAAGTAATGTGATCTTATTGGTTCCATTGGCTATTGCAGTTGCGCATAATGCTGTAGGTGCTTTGTTGTTGTTAAGCATGATGAACCTCAATTATCAGATATATCGCCTACAAAAATAATAAGGCGGGAGGACGTAATGAAAACAACAGTGTCAGTAAGCACGAGTTCAGCGAGTGCTTCTTGGAAAGACTATCTAGAACTCTGCAAACCTAAAGTGGTTGCCCTCATGCTGCTAACTAGCGTCGTGGGTATGCTCCTAGCGACATATAGCTTGCCATCGTGGGAAGCTCTTATATTGGGTAATCTAGGGATTGCGTTGATGGCGGGATCCGCTGCGGCAATCAATCATGTCGTTGATCAACGCATTGACGTGCACATGTCGCGTACCAAGAAACGCCCGATCGTGCAGGGGAAAGTAGATAGTGCATCTGCACTTATCTTTGCGGCATTAATTGGCAGCATCGGGATGCTGGTATTAA
>NZ_LWFH01000223.1:0-988 GCF_001635725.1 Oleiphilus sp. HI0066 | reverse complement strand
GGCGCAGCAGCAACACCGCTCCTACGCATGTTTGCTTTAACTAGTTTGGCTGTAATGTGGGCCAAGATGGCTAAGCAAACTCAAGACGACGGTACGAAATCGCGCTTCTCTGAAGACTTCTTAGAAGGAAAAGTGAAAGCAGCAAACCACTTCTATCGCCTGTATCTTCCTGAGATGGATCAGCTAGCGGCAGATGTCGAAGCAGGTAAAGCTACCTTGATGGATCTTGCTGAAGCAGAGTTCTAATAAATTCTTGACCTTGCATTAGAAAACCGACCTTAGGGTCGGTTTTTTCGTTTATAGTCCAGTGTTTTTTAAACTGCGCTTTTTAATAATTAATCATATTTTGTGGGTAGTATTCCCGCACTGGCATACATATAATTTTGCAAAATTTTTCATAATCGGAATCCCGTGCGCGATATTTTGAAGAGCAAAATTTGGCAACTTTTCTTAGCGATTGCTTTCTTATCAATGCAATCGGCTTCGGCGCATATCCATTTGGGTTCGAATCATGATCATGATGGTCATGACCACACCCATTCTCAGTTAATACATACGAACAGTATTTCTTCTCATCATGTTGATGCATTTGCGGCTGAAATCGCACCTCATACTAGTGAGGTAGTTGAGCTTTGCCAAGACTGGACCGTAAAGAATGGGAAGAAGCTGAATGATCATGACTCCCAAGCTTATCTAAGCTCCGATTATGTTTACCGTGAACAGACGATTGTCGTTGAAGATTATCGAGGCGATGCTCCTGTTCCCGTTATCTTCCGATTCTATTTTTCATCTCAGGCTAGGGCGCCTCCAATATAGTTGTTCTCTTAGGTTTAAATCATTTTTTTATTAGCGAAAGCTAAGATTTATTATTGAGGTACACAATGTTATCTGTATTGAGAAAATACCGGTGGCCTGTCGCTATTGGTATGTATTTTTTATGTAGTTTCGTCTTTGGCCATGGTATGTCTGAGGCGGATAAGGCAAAGGC
>NZ_LWFH01000222.1:0-650 GCF_001635725.1 Oleiphilus sp. HI0066 | reverse complement strand
CCCAAGCGTTGGAAAATCAGGAAGCTCACGGGCATAGACCTCTGCCAACATGAGTTTCAATGTCGATTTATAAGGCGACTCTAAACTCTTATAAAGCTGCCATAAGCCTGCCCCAACCAACTCACTTTTCGGGATATCGTATAACCCACCAAAGTCGATAGTCTCTGTTTCTTTGATAAAGCGTTTTTCAAGAAGCATTGCGGCGGTTTGATCGTAGTCTTGCTCCATTCGCGGCGGCACTAACCACCAAAGCGGATAACGACCAGCGAGCAATATCGCGGTACGATAAAACTCATCGAGCAATAGGACATGTTGCGCAGAGCCGCTGCTCTCTTTATCCATGCTTGGCACGGATACGCCATGCTTGAAGCGAGAGGCACACATCACAAAAGTATGCAGTTCGAGCCCTTCATCATTCGCCCACTTGTCGATGAGTTTAGCCTTCTCACTCAATACGTCTTGTTCTTGCTGGGTTAACTGATCATCAATACATAACCATGCATCTACGTCACTGGCCTCAGAGTGCGCTAAGGTGCCAGTGCTACCCATAATAAATAGAGAATGAATTTGCGCCTTGTGTCGTCGATCTTGTTTAAATCGAAAGGTACGACTAAAACCTGCCGCGATAGATAAAGCTTCTTTGCTTGGTG
>NZ_LWFH01000221.1:0-889 GCF_001635725.1 Oleiphilus sp. HI0066 | reverse complement strand
GCGCAGTGCTTCGATTTCTGTTTGAAGTTCGGCTAAACGGAAATGAATCACCTGATTATCTAGCAGAGGCTGTCCAAAGGTTTGGCGCTCACGACAATAATCAATGGTTTGGTCAACGCATTGTTCGAGCCCTTTCAAAATGTTTGCAGCACCAAATAAACGCTCCTCTTGGAATTGAAGCATCTGCATCATAAAGCCTGAACCTTCTGCGCCAATTCTGTAACGCTGCGGAATACGAACGTTATCAAAGAACACTTGTGCGGTTTCAGAACTGCGCATACCAAGTTTGTTTAGGCGTGGCGCTACTTCGATACCAGGCGTATTCATTGGAACAACGATTAAGGACTTATTCAGATGTACTTTGTCGTCAGAGGTGTTGGCCAATAGGCAGATATAGTCTGCTTTCGGGGAGTTTGTAATCCACATTTTTGTGCCGTTGATGACATAGTCATCACCGTCTTTTTTTGCAGTAGTTTTGATCGCGGCGACGTCTGAACCAGCGCTTGGTTCTGATACACCAATACAACCAATCATGTCGCCACTGATAGATGGCGCTAAGAACTCTTCGCGCAACTCGTTTGAGCCAAAGCGCGCGAGGGCAGGGGTACACATATCAGTTTGAACACCGATCGCAAGTGGCACGCCGCCACAATGTGCCGCGCCAAATTCTTCGGCCGCTACGATGTTGTAGCTGTAATCAAGGCCCATGCCGCCGTACTCAGTAGGCTTACTGATCCCAAGAAGCCCTAAATCGCCAAGCTTCTTGAACATTTCTTTCATTGGGAACTCGCCCGCTTTTTCCCACTCATCACAATATGGGTTAATTTCGTTATCTACGAAGTTCTTAACGGTGCGTCGTATCTCGTTGTGCTCTTGTGTAAAAATCATG
>NZ_LWFH01000220.1:0-827 GCF_001635725.1 Oleiphilus sp. HI0066 | reverse complement strand
TGCCGCTTATTCAACTATTTACGAAAGCTGGAGCTTCTCTCCTGCTGATGCGGCTGAAGCTTCGTTGAGAGGCTATGTTACTGTACCCATCTCGTTTAGGCTCGACTAAACGTTTTGCTCTTCATTGCAGTTCTGATCTTCGTACACTCGACCATGTTACTTCATTAGTCCCGTCACTCCTTGCCCCAGTTTTAATAAATCAATTGACTTGAAAATGTGAACTGCGTAAAGTCGCAGCCCTGCTTGAGGTGCTCAATCACTAAATCTAGTGAGCGAGTGAAACGGGAAGTTGGTTGAAGTCCAACGCTGCCCCCGCAACGGTAAGCAAGTTAAGTCGGCATCCTCGCCACTGTGCAGTAAAGCATGGGAAGGCCGTTCGACTAAGTCGAATGACAACTTGTAAGCCCGGAGACCGGCCTGAAGTGATTTTTTAGATATTGCGGAGGGCGATATTTGGGACTGATGTCTAACGAACTAGATTGTCGCTCGTTAACCATTACTGTTCTTTGCTTCTCTCTCTGCGCGATTGCTGGTGAAGTGCGTGGGTCTACGTTTAGTTTTACTTTCTCTACTTCTTGTTTCGACGTTTGCTGTTGCTGAGGAAACCGTCGAGCATGAAACCGTTGTGGTGACAGCTTCTAAGCTTGATGCCGATCATATCAATACCGAGCATACTTCAAGTCATACAACAGTAATTCGTTCTAGTGAGTTTGGTCATGAGTTCTCTAATGTCGCGGATGTGTTATCTGATCAGAGTGGCGTTCAAATTCGTCAAGTAGGTGGGATAGGTTCTTATTCGACTGTGAGTATCCGTGGGTCTAGTGCAG
>NZ_LWFH01000219.1:0-1286 GCF_001635725.1 Oleiphilus sp. HI0066 | reverse complement strand
TTGTTTTTGTTATCTGATGGAATAGGGCCTTAACAACTTTTGAATAGCGCTTTTCCAACACTAGATTGATACTCGCGACCGAGAACGTCTGATATTTTGTTACCGGCGCTCGCTAATTTCTCTAAATTAATACCAGTTTCAAACCCGCCGCTGTGAAGAAGGTACACCAAATCTTCTGTCGCTAAATTGCCTGTTGCACCCTTTGCATAAGGGCAGCCGCCTAGACCCGCAACAGAAGCATCAAAGCAACGTATTCCAGCCTCTAGTCCAGCATAAACGCTAGCTAGGGCTTGACCATATGTATCGTGAAGGTGGAGGGCCAATTTGCTTGTATCAAATTCAGACGACATCAATGAGAGCAGTTGTTTGGTGTCATAAGCCGTACCAACCCCGATGGTGTCACCGAGTGATACCTCATAACACCCTAAATCAAATAGCTTACGCGTCGTTTCAATTACCTTACGAGGGTCTACTTTACCGCCATACGGACAAGCAAAGACACAGCTCACGTATCCTCTTATAGGAACGCCATCTGAATTAGCCTGCTTAGCGAGCTCTTCAAATCGTTGGATACTTTCATCGATAGAGCAATTGATATTGCGCTGACTGAAGGCTTCCGAAGCAGCTGCGAAAACAGCAACCTCTTCCGCGCCACAGATTTTAGCTGCTTCGTAACCACGAAGATTTGGTGTAAGTGCGGCGTAGCGTGTGTTGGCGTTGCGATCAATCATTTCAAACAATGCGTCGCTATTCGACATTTGTGGCACCCATTTTGGCGAAACAAAGCTCCCAGCTTCGATATAACTGACACCAGCTGCGGAAAGCTCATTTACAAGTGAAACTTTAGCCTCAAGTGGGACAATTGCTTTTTCATTTTGAAGCCCGTCTCTAGGCCCAACTTCTACGACGCGTACAAAACCACTCATACCTTACTCTCCAAAATCCTTATCAACCCAGCTCGGAGCGCGTTTTTCGAAGAATGCACTTAAGCCTTCTTGTCCTTCTTCCGATACACGCAGTGAGGCAATGATTTCTGCCGTCGCATGCTGTTTATCTTGGTTTAAGTCTGATTCGGAAACTTGCCTTATTAATTTCTTAGTTGCGATGCTTGCCTTAGGGCCGTTGCTGATAATCTGTCGGAGCACCTTGTCGACCGCGTCATCAAGTTGACCTTGCTTTACGACTTCATGCACCAAGCCCCATTTTTCAGCTTGCTGAGCATCAAATAACTCGGCGGTAAGAAATAGGCGACGGCATCGTCTTGCTCCCATCGCTTTGAGGACATA
>NZ_LWFH01000218.1:0-848 GCF_001635725.1 Oleiphilus sp. HI0066 | reverse complement strand
GAATCAATTGGTTGTTGCAGGTCGTAAGCGAGCGTTGATGGTGATGTTAAAACTGAATCGCTCTCGCTGTAGTTTAAAAGTGCATAGCCAATGCTCGGGATGTTTACGATTAAATCGCTTTGATAAAACAGGCTTTCTGGCGCAGTCTCACGTGTCGCTTGATAAATTGAATAGGAGATGTTTTGCAGTTCAAATTCTACTTTTGTCGCATCTGGGTCTGAGCTGTCGGGATCTGGAACTTCTACCTCTACAGGCTGCTGAACCCTGTATTGATTATCTTCATTTGGCGAAATATTAAAACGGAAATAATTTACTTGCGCTAAGTCTGAACAGTCTGTGTCGGCTGTAGATGCTAAGAGCTTTAGCTCTTGCTTTGGCTCGAACTTATCTTGTCTCAAAGCATCATTGTCGAGTATCTGGTTGGCCAGCAGTTGGCAAAATATGCGATCTCCAATGATATTTGTATTTGATTCTAGGTCGAATATGACTTGCTCTCTTCGAGAGGCTAGGTCGAGAAAATATAGTTTACTTGTTTCGCTTGGATCCAAATAGCTTATGAATTCAGGACTTGCGCCTCTATCGGATGGGAAATCTTCGTTATCGCGATCGCCAGATAAATCTATATCTAAGAGTAAAATTTGGTTTTTATTACTAACCAAATTTGTGAGTTCGGGTACTGTTCTTGGTGTTGGTAGAAGTGCGTTAGTGACCTCAATAACTGTTATGTCATTCGAGTCAATATTAAAAGCCTCTATTGGTTCCACGTAGTCTGGCGTTATGGTCGTGTCTATGGTGTCAGAGTCACTTATTAGTCCGAGTTCACCACAGCCAACTAGGCTCAACAATAT
>NZ_LWFH01000217.1:0-858 GCF_001635725.1 Oleiphilus sp. HI0066 | reverse complement strand
CTCAACTAAGCCTTCAAACTCGAGCCCCGCCATCGCTAAGGCATTTCTGTTATCAGATACACCATCGGTATTGTATTCAATGGTGAACTCATCCCCTTTTACACTTTCGCCTTGAATTTCAAACGTAAAACCACGATAAGCTGATAATGCTGGCGGCGCTAAATCAAACACTGTCGCCGTATTGCTCGTAAATGAAATACCTTGCGCCATCGACATATCAACAGCACCAGCCACCGCTATACCTTGTGCAGAGTTGACGGTTTGCGTGGCGACAACTGGCGAACCAGCAGCATACGGATCAATACGACTTACATCGACACTATCACCAAGACCCGTCACCTCAATAACAATGTCTTCGCCCGTCACAGAACGCAGGTCTATTTGGGTTCCATCACTGACAGCAATAACGTCAAGGTTAGGGTTATCGTTAATGGCACGCGCTATTTCTACTGGCGTATAGGTAGCAGGAGGCGTAACGGTAATCGTCTCACCATTAATGATTAAACCTAAAGGGTTCGGGTCACCATCATCTACAAAATTAGTGAGTCGCACTTGCGTGTAGGCATTTGCTTTAATGCCCTCGACGGCAGTGAGGTCTTGTGCGATTTGTCTGGCGGAGCTGTTAGCCGCAATATTCACTGTTTGCGATGTCACGATTCCGGTATTGGTGTCTCGCGACTGAACTTGTAAGGTTTGCGCGCCATAACCGTTTACAAAAGGTCCCGCGCCAGCTGCTGGTAGCGTCAAGGTATCTGGCCCTGTTGCCGACACTAAGGTTTCACCTGGGTCGGACGTAAACAACATGTTGCTTAAGCCTTGCGCATAAAACTGGTTATTGATCGGTGGCGACAAAGGCTC
>NZ_LWFH01000216.1:0-673 GCF_001635725.1 Oleiphilus sp. HI0066 | reverse complement strand
CGAGATTCGTGTAATTCGTACTAAAGATATCGCGATTTGTTTAGGACTATACTTCGCTCCAGAAAGACATCAGGCACTCAATGATTTAGACATTACCTTCCAGTCTGAAACAGCGGCGATGTTTGTTGGGTTCATAACCAAGTTTAAGATCATGTCGCAGCAAGATTTGATGTATCAACTTGCCGTTGATCAGCAAGGTTATCGCGAGCGATTTTTTGATTTGTTTTCGGGGATTGAAGCGATTCCAGAGCCTGATATCGCGATTGAAGAATTAGATTTCATAATAAAACGCGCAATCGAACAAAAAAAACGTGTTGATGCGCTGCGAGCAGCTAAGCTTATAACATCACCCGATCAACTAACCGACGAAGAGCGCAGCCAAGCTCAAGCAGTAACCACTCGAATATCTGAGCGTCTTTAATTGTTAATAAGCTTGATTTCTGTGTTTATGATCGCACTTTTCCTTTGTGGGTGATTAATTATTCCGTATAATGGCCGACTATTTTTTAATCGGCCACCAGACAATAGGGTGAACATGCCAACAGATTCACAACAGTCGCGTTTAAAAGTACTGATTGCTCGCGGTAAAGAGCAAGGGTATTTGACTTACTCTGAAGTAAACGACCACTTACCTGAAGATATTGCTGATCCGGATCAGGTTGAAGACATTATC
>NZ_LWFH01000215.1:0-640 GCF_001635725.1 Oleiphilus sp. HI0066 | reverse complement strand
CATACCTTGTGATGGTGCATGTTTTTTCACTAGCTCAACCAAAGAGACTGAGTTCGCTTCGCCAGGGTTATAGATCACACCAACCTTCGCGGCATCTGGAACGATTTGCTTAGTCAGCTCCATGTGTTTATCGACAGGTGTTAGGTCTGATACCCCAGTTACTTTCGGACTTGGTTTATCCCATGCCGCTACGAGCTTTGCGCCGACAGGATCTGTTACCGCTGAAAAAATGATGTTGCTATTGCGGGCAGAGGCGACCATCGCTTGCGCAGACGGTGTTGCTATTGCCACGATGACATCTGGATTATTGCCCGCAAATTTTTTGGCAATTTGCGCGGCAGTGGTTGGGTTTCCTTGTGCGCTCTGATATTCCCACTCTAAATTCTCTCCTGCTTTGAATCCCGATTCTGCGAGCACATCTTGTACACCTTGTCGGACTGAATCGAGAGCGGGATGCTCAACGATCTGCGTGATCGCGACGTGCTTATTGTCTGCAGCAATAAGAGAGCTTGAAAACGATGCCGCAACAAGTGCAGCGCCAAAAGCAAATTTGTTGTAAATACCCATACGTAATCCTTCTTACTCGAGGTTTTATTTAAGGGGGAGTTATTATTTGGAACTCGTGCGATTAACCAATAAA
>NZ_LWFH01000214.1:0-1101 GCF_001635725.1 Oleiphilus sp. HI0066 | reverse complement strand
ACAACAAGCTCTGCGTAGTACTTCGCGTTGTCGTCTGGAGCAAGTGCTGGAGCTTCGCCAGATTTCACTTCAGCGATACGCTTGTCAGCAAGCGCGATCAAGCCTTTAAGCATCTGTGCTTCGTTGTCCATGCCTTTGTCGATCATGATCTGGATACGTGACTTAGCAAGCTCTAGTGAGCCGATCAAAGTTTCGTTAGTAGAGATACAGATAGACGCTTTCGCCTTCATCTCTGCAGTCCAGTCAGTGAAGGTAAACGCTTGGTCAGCAAGTAGAGTACCGATTTGTACTTCGATAACACGACCTTGGAAAACGTTTTCGCCAGCGAACTTCTTAAGCATTTGTGCTTGAGTCGCGTGTACGATGTCACGGAAGTCCATGTGTGGCTTCATAGAACCTTTAAAGGTTACTTTTACTGACTCTGGGATTGGCATTGCTGCTTCACCAGTTGCTAATGCAATTGCAACTGTACCTGAGTCTGCACCGAACGCTACACCTTTAGACATACGCGTGTGTGAGTCACCACCGATAATGATTGCACGGTCATCTACAGTGATGTCGTTCAATACTTTGTGGATTACGTCAGTCATTGAGTGGTAAACACCTTTCGGGTCACGTGCAGTGATTACGCCGAATGCGTTCATGAATGCCATCAACTTAGGCGTGTTCGCTTTCGCTTTGTTATCCCATACAGAAGCAGTGTGACAACCTGATTGGAAAGCACCATCAACATCTGGAGAGATAGTAGAAGCAGCCATTGCTTCTAGTTCTTGGCAAGTCATTGGACCAGTAGTGTCCTGAGAACCAACGATGTTCACTTTAACGCGAACGTCTGAACCAGTATGTAGAGGAGTTTTAGACGTTACGCCAACTGCATTGCGGTTGAAGATTTTTTCAACGGCAGTTAGGCCTTGGCCTTTGTTTGAGATCTCTTTAGATGCTGCGTAAACAACAGGCGCTTCAACACCCAATGTTTCAGCTGCGAATGTTTGAAGCTTCTTACCGAAAGTAACCGCGTAAGAACCGCCAGCCTTCATGAACTCAACTTTCTGAGGCGTGAATGCGTCAGAAACGTCAGAAAGCTCTTCGCTACCGTTGTAA
>NZ_LWFH01000213.1:0-5173 GCF_001635725.1 Oleiphilus sp. HI0066 | reverse complement strand
ATATGCAGCTCGTCGCTTCGATCTGCGTTCTATGCAGGTCGGGGCTCTATGCTTGGCCTTGGGCATTGGCGCCATGCATTACCTTGGTATGGAAGCCATGCATTACGAGGACTTGGTTCTTCGTTATGACCCAACGTGGTTTGTTCTGTCGATAGTGATGGCTTACGTATTTGCGCTTTTGGCGCTTTATGTGCGGGTTTGGCAAAACGATGAGACGAGTAGTGCAACGTTAAAACGACTTGTCGCCTCTGTACTGATCGGTTTGTCCGTCTCGGGGATGCATTATACCGCTATGCTCGCAACCGAGTTTTATCTCGATCCTTCTATCGTCATCCCAGACCATTCAGATCACGAACACACTTTGCTATCTTGGATTGTGATTGTCGATGTCTTGCTGTTCTTAACAGCCTTGATCATCGTTTTTATGCTCGGCACGAAGTTGGATCAAGCTCAAAAAGCAGCCATGGCTTCGGAACAGCGTGAGAATGCGGTTATTAGTGCCTTGGCTGATGCCTTGCTCGTTTTGGATAGTGATGGGAATGTTACGACATATAACGTGTCTGCTCAGCGCCTTTTTGGCGCGCAGCACAGCCCCTTAGAACAAAAGCATATCGTTCAATTGATGCCTGAGATTGGTAGTCTCGAAGAGCTCCAAGACTGGGAGCATTCAAATCTCGCAAAAGGCGTCAGTGGTTTAACGCTCGAGTTTTCGACCTACAACGATGATGGCCCACGTTATTATGAGGCGGTTTTTTCGCGTTTGTACTTCGATGAGAGTATCCATTACGTTTCGATGATTCGCGATATCACGGTACGGACGCAGATGGAGCAACAACTGAGACAAGCGCAAAAACTTGAGTCTATCGGTCAACTTGCCGCCGGTATCGCACACGAGATTAATACGCCAATCCAATATGTCTCCGACAATATGAGCTTTTTGAAAAAAGCGGTTGGGCATGTCATGCAGGCGACTGAGATGTATCGGCAAGTGGTCGCGAATTGTTGTGATGACAACAGCAAGGAACAAGTCCAAGAGCTCGAAAAAATGCTCAAAAAAGCCAAGTTCGACTTTATTCGCGAAGAAATTCCAAAGTCGATTGATCAGTCGGCAGAAGGCTTAGGCCGTGTCACGAAAATCGTTCGCGCAATGAAATCTTTTTCACATGCAAGTGACGGTGAATTCTCACAAGTGGATTTGCTAGAAGCCTTGGAATCAACCATCACTATTTGCCGAAATGAGTGGAAGTATGTCGCGGATTTAGACTTGGATGTTGACCCGCATGTCGGCCCTATTTCTTTGATTCTCGATGAGTTTAATCAGGTTATTTTGAATTTAGTGGTGAATGCAGCGCATGCCATTGAAGAGCGACGAGTAAAAGAAAACAGTGCAGGGCTTGGGCGTATCCTCGTGTCTGCAAAAACAGAAGGAAAAGTCTTAACGCTAAAAGTGACAGACAATGGCTGCGGAATTTCAAAAGAAAACCAAGAAAAAGTTTTTGAACCATTTTTTACGACTAAGGTTGTTGGCAAAGGAACAGGGTAAGGCCTCAATATTGTGTATTCGGTGATTGTTGAAAAGCATCGAGGATCGATTGATATCAAATCAAAAGAAGGTGAGGGAACGACATTCATTCCGACGTTACCCACCACACAAGACGAACAAGAGTCTGAAATATAAGCTCTTATTAATGAGTGCTCAAAGGTGAGATTGAAACGATGGATATTCTATTTGTAGATGACGAACGGATGATTATCAGCGCATTAGAGCGCAATTTGCGAGATTCAGATTGGTATATCGATTACGCCCTAAGTGGACCCGAAGCATTGATTAAATTGGGTAAGCGTCATTTTGATGTAGTGGTGACCGACATGGCAATGCCCGCAATGACAGGAGATCGACTTTTGCGAGAGGTTAAAGAACTAGATCCGGAGATTACACGCATCATTATGTCTGGTCATGCTGATCAAAGTTTAGGTGTTGCAGATGGTGAATTGGCGCACCGTTGGCTCGATAAACCTTGTGATCCCACCTACTTGTTGCAGGTGCTTCAAGAGGTCGAAAAAGAGAAACGATTTAACTAGGAACGCTTGCGATGCGCATTTTATTTGTCGATGACGAGCAAATGATATTAGACGGCATCCAGCGCGCTCTATTTGATTCTGATTGGGAGATTGATACAGCCGATTCTGGACAAAAAGCACTCGGTCTTTTTGCAGATGAACCTTATGACATCCTTGTCTCAGACATGCGTATGCCCGGCATGGATGGCGAAGAGTTACTGTCAAAAATCGAGACGAGCTACCCTGATACAGTGCGTATTGTTCTGTCTGGGCAAGCCGATCAAGCGGCCGCGTTGCGAAGCAGTTTTATTTCTCATCGATGGTTAGATAAGCCCTTCGACCGTGATGCTTTGCTGCACATTCTTAGCTTGATTGAAAATGCACTTGAGTCGATGCCAAGTCGTGAAATGCGCACACTTATTTGCGGCATTAGTTCGCTACCTAGTCCTCCTCGTGTCTATGCCCAAATTCAAACCTTCATTCAACAACGCGCTGACCTTGAAGACGTTGCTAAAGTGATCAGTGAAGATGCCGCACTGACAACGAAAGTACTGCAAGTCACCAATTCGGCCTTATTTTCAAGAGGTGGTGAAACCACAGATGTGCAAGCCGCTGTCGTGCGTTTAGGCGTCGAAATGGTCAGTGAATTTGTCTTGTTCGCTGAAACCTATTTCTTGGCAACGAGCTCGCCATTTTTGAATGTTGATAAGGTCACCAAAGAAAGTTTTGTGATCAGTAAAATGGCGGCAGAAGTAGCTGAAACCATAGACGAAAGCTTAGTCTCTGAAGCGAAGCTTGCTGGTCTATTAAGTGATTTAGGACAGGGCGCTTTACTACAAGCCTTCCCCGACAAAGCGCAAGACTATCTTGACAAAATTGCTTATGCCAATGAGGCTGAAATCGAACAAATTGAACTTGAAATGTTTGGTCTTGCGGATGCTCAGATTGGTGCCTATTTGTTACTCATGTGGGGTTTTTCTGCTGAGATTTTTAATGCGGTATTGATTGGTCGTCAATATGAACAAAGTATCAGCTCTTGTTCCACATTGCCCATCATTATTCATATCGCTCGACATCTCGCGAGAGGCCGTGATATTCATGAGGAGGTTGTGAGCTCTCTTTGTATTGCAGATAAATTGCCTGAGTGGAAAGAGCAGGCAGAGCGATTGAGGGCATGATAAATCATGGATGAGAACCTACCAAAAATATTGTGTGTGGATGATGAACCCCATCAGCGACTCAAACGCCTAGCTATCTCAATATCGGGGGGGCAGAGTAAAAGTACTCTTACCCCATTTTCAAAGGCTTAGGTATCTCGCAAGTTTCTAGCTTTTTACAAGCGTTGACGTTTGATATGACGGATTGTCTGGTTACTTTCTGATCGCACGCTACACTCAAATTAAAGTAAGACAAAAATAAATGAGCTTTAAGACGAGAGTGTCCCATGAACTTAATTAAACCACTTAGCTCAGGCTTGCCCGTAATCGTGTTATCAGCCTTGACCATGATCGGCTGTGCAAGTAACCCTGCCGTGGATGAAAATATTGATGCTCCACCTGCGGAGCAAACAGAATCAAACCCAGCGAGCGCTGAGCAGCAGGCTGCGAATTCAAACCCAGTTGAATTAGAGCCTACAGCAGATAAAGAGCTTGCAGTTAATAAAGAGCCTTCAGCAGATAAAGAGCCTTCGGCCAGTAAAAATCCGTCAGCCGACACCGTATCTGCAGCAGTGAAAGAAGATGCTGAATCTAGTGCAGAACAGAAAACCGAAGAGAAACCTGTTGATGTACCTGTTGTTGCAGATCAGCAAAAGCAAGCTTATAAGCCAGAACAAAAAGCGAAGCCTGAGCCGAAGTCTAAACCTAAACTTCAAGAAAAGGTTGCTAAAGCTAAGGTTCCTGTAAAAGCTGAAAAACCAAAGAAAGATCTTACAAAGAACGCATTGAATGTGAGTAAAAAAGATCTTCCGGTGCGTCTAAAATTGTGGTCTTTAGGTACCAGTTATCAGGAACAGGGTGCGCTTGTTTTAAAAACGCCTACTATGCAAATGGGTGATGGCGATTTTTATTCTCAAGTATGGCTAACTCTGACCTCAGAAAAGCTTGAAGTGAACAGCTCTTCAGACATTGATGAGAATCTTGCTGGTATTGGTATTCGTGTAAACGGTGGTGATTTGATTCCTTTTGATCGTATTCAAGCAAAAAATGCAGGTGTGTTAGAAGGGGATTGGATAAACAAATTATCAGAAGGTGGTGAGCTTGAGATTATGCTCGGGTTCTTCCCTGATAAAGACTTAGATAGTCCCGTATTTAAGCGTGTTGCATCAATCAACGATTTATCTAGTCTTGTACCAACTTACTACAAGCTAAAATAGCCGCAGGCAAGATCGAGTGAACGTGAAAGGCAGAGTAGTTTTACTCTGCCTTTTTTATTGGATTTCTTACAAAACAAAACTTGTCTCTTTACCTCTTTTTAGTACTCTTCCTATTCAAATTCGTTATCAATCAAGTTAAGGAGCTATGATGCAATTTCTTCATACCATGATTCGTGTAAGTGATGTCGATGCGTCACTGAAATTCTTCTGTGATGGTCTTGGGCTCATCGAAATGCGTCGTTATGAGAGCGAAGCAGGGCGCTTTACACTGATTTATTTAGCGGCTCCCGATGATGAAGAACGAGCGCATGCAGTCAAAGCTCCAGAGCTAGAGCTAACCTATAACTGGGACCCAGAAGAATACAGCGGTGGTCGAAACTTTGGACACGTGGCGTATCGTGTCGATGATATTTACGCGACCTGTCAGCACCTAGCGGATATGGGAGTGACCATTAATCGTCCACCTCGTGATGGCCATATGGCTTTCATTCGCTCACCTGACGGAATTAGTGTTGAATTGCTTCAAAAAGGTGGTTCGCTAGAGCCTCAAGAACCATGGGTGAGCATGGAGAATATAGGGGAATGGTAGTTGGTTGAGTTTTAGGTTTTGTCCTAATAGCCAACTATTTTGAGTTTGATTTCTTTGGCTAGGCTTCTCTAGGTTTTGACCTAAAGGTTGAGTTAAGGGCTTATCCTAAGCCCCGGCTTAGGCATTTTCTCCCTGTATATAAATAGCTT